>NZ_PXUD01000067.1:0-41585 GCF_003390965.1 Salinivibrio sp. HTSP | reverse complement strand
GTTCGAATCCCTCTACCCCTGCCACTTGAAAAGCACTGACATCCGTCAGTGCTTTTTTTTGATTTCAATATTACCGATAGACTAACTTATGAATGGTTTTGGTGTGACATCGAAGTCCGCGTGTTGGGGGCTGGGGCGCCAGTCCGATCGAATCCCTCTACCCCTGCCATCTAAAAAGCATCGACGTTCGTCGGTGCTTTTTTTTGATCTCAATACTACTGATAGACTAACTAATGGATAGTTGTGGTTGTGACATCGAAATCCGCGTGTTGGGGGCTGGGTCGCCAGCCCGCTGGGTCGCCAGTCCGATCGAATCCCTCTACCCCTGCCACTTGAAAAGCACTGACATCCGTTAGTGCTTTTTTTATATCTATTCAACGACTCTTCTAATAGTTTTTGGCGACAAATTGGCTTGGCCCAGTCGCATCAGGCTGGTGATTAAAACAAAGTTCATAGGTGAATGCTGTTGTATGCTGGGCGTGTTGACTGCTTTTGCTTTTGTACTCTACCTCAACAATCACCCGTTGGTAGCCAGCGCCTTCGAATGCATCAATGTGAGGGAGAAAGTGAGATAAATCGTCTGCTTTCAAAAGCCAGCCCTCTACCCGATTATTTGGATTATCACTGAGCTCTATACCCGGACAACCCGAGGCCGATCCCCAACCACGGTCTGTGCGTATTGCTTGTATGCTCGCGGGAAACCATTGCCCATGGACATCCGCAAGCACGTGGTGATTTGTGCCTTCTGGACACAGGGTTCCGTATACGAAGAGGTTGTTAAGCATAGGCGTCGCTCCATGAATGCACCTTGTTATTATTTCTCTTCTATCCTATCTCTGAGTTGAAGTAAGCAGCAAGTAATAACTGAGAGCAACCACTTGTATTTCAGCCTTCATGATCGCAAAATCAGCGGCCATTCTAATAACAACCTATACTCACACTGGCAAGTGCTATGGTGGTGACTAAGCAATGAAAAGACGTATTGGCAAGGTAGTGGCATGGGGGAGTGCTATTTTCGTCCCTGCTGCGGTGATTGGTGTCAATGGCTACTTCACCGTGCCTGACAGCACCCAACTCCATACGGTGTCTGGTATACATCGCCAGTGCGTTGATTACACACATTCTTTACCGCTTGACGAACAAGGCCGTTTTTCATTATTGGTATGGAATATTTATAAACAACAGCGTCCTCAGTGGGACACTGCGTTAAGTCAGTATCACCAACCTCACCGCTTGATGTTGTTGCAAGAGGCAAGCTTTGGTCCACAATTAGCACGTTGGATCACGCAGGCGTCATTGCACTATGACCAAGCTTATGCGTTTGCGATGCAAGATGCTGTTGCAGGGGTGATGAACCTTTCCAAAGTGAACCCTTTGCACAGTTGTGCGTATACTGCGGTCGAGCCTTATCTGCGCCTTCCTAAAAGTGCTCTATATAGTGAGTATAAGCTCTCCAATGGAGAGCGCCTTGCGGTGGTGAATATTCATAGCATTAACTTTACTTATGCAATGGCCGCTTATAAGAAACAATTGGCCGCTTTGGAGCAAGCTTTGGCGCGTGTCGATGGGCCGATTATTTTAGCTGGTGACTTTAATACTTGGTCTCAGCGGCGGTTAGACGCGGTAAGAGCGATGGTCACGCGTTTGTCATTGCAAGAAATGCGTTATCACCCCGATGAGCGAATGACTAAGTTTGGGTTGCCGTTGGATCATGTTTTCTACCGTGGGTTATCGGTAGAAAAGGCGAGCGCAATTGATAATGGTGCCTCCGATCACGCAGCGATAGAGGCACAACTGAAAGTGACAGGATAGAGGCAGCGAGGGGATTTCCCTCGCTGAATTTTCCTAGCTTAATGCTATGACGATGGCCCAACTGGCAAAAACGGCAACCCAAGGCAGGGTAGCAACGACGATCGCTTTGCCATGATTGAGTGGTGTCCAAGTACCGATAACCGTAATGCTTAATACCCAGTACCACGGGAGTAGCAATGGCAAGCTTGCTGCCCATGCGCTCCATGGCGAGGCGAGTGGTAATTTAAGTAAGCCATTAAGGCTATTTAAATCCGCATGAGCCGGCAAAATAAAACCGGATGATAAGGTCATATTGGTATAGCTTGCCAAATCGCCCACGACCGCGGGTAAAAAGATAAAGCAAGAGGCCGCGAGCCAATGACGATAGCCAAAATTAGGGGCTTCTTGTTTGGTGGCTAACCGAAACCACAGTGCCAAGGAAAAAATGACCGCCGCTCGGCCAAACCAATCTCCGAGCACTTCAGAGGCAAGCAGTGTTTCACGTTGTAACCACTTTTCAGCGTCTGCAGGTGGCATCGATAATTGTTGCGCGAGTGCTTGCTGAAGCGCGGCAAGGTTGGTGTGATCAAAATAAGCACTCCAAAATGCAATAGCGCTTAGGCACATAAGCAAATAAGCCAACCAGCCCCATACCGGGCGCTGGCTTAATGCAGCAAAGCATGCACTGGGACGAAGAACGATGTCTCTTAAGGCGAACAGTGGATTGGCTGACGCTTGCATCATGAGCCGCTACTCCGAGAAATGTCGATATGCAGTGTTAGCTTTTGACCGGGTTGGATATATGCGCTTTGTCGTAACTGGTTCCATTTAACCAGCTCGGCGACTGATACATTGTAGCGTTGTGCAATACTGCTCAAGGAATCACCTTGTCGAATTCTGTAGGTAATCGTGCGGATGCGACGTGCATCTCCCTCTTTATCCCAAACGACCAACTTCTGGCCAATGCTGAGGGTGTCGCGAGGACTCATGCCGTTCCACTTAGCGAGCTGACGATAATCAACGTCATAACGGCGGGCGATTGTCCAAAAACTGTCGCCTTGGCGCACGGTGTGGGTGCGCTTGTGGCCATCTCGCTCCGCCGCTTGCAATGCGGCGAGGCGCTGTGGTGCGCTTAGCGTGTATTGTGATTCATCTTTCAGCGAAACAGGGATCATCAGGCGCTGACCCACGCGAATACGAGAGGAGC
This sequence comes from Salinivibrio sp. HTSP, assembly GCF_003390965.1. NCBI lineage: Bacteria > Pseudomonadati > Pseudomonadota > Gammaproteobacteria > Vibrionales > Vibrionaceae > Salinivibrio > Salinivibrio sp. HTSP. The sequence continues at coordinate 38,587 of NZ_PXUD01000067.1, read as the reverse complement.
GGAGTTGGTTAGCTCGTTTTAATACCTTGACGGTGGTGTTGTACTCAGCCGCGATTTCACTCAGGCTGTCACCTGACTTCACCGCATAACGTTCCACACGAAGCCCTTGGTTGTCATTTTTAGCCAATTCAGTATTAAAGCGTTCCACATTGTCGTTGGGCAACAATAAGTGGGTGGGGCCTGATGGTGACGTTGCCCAATGATTATACGCAGGGTTAAGGCTTTGGAGCTCAGAAACACTTAAACCGGCATAGTTAGCCGCGAGCGCCAGATCCATCTGCATCTTAGGATCGACCAAGGTCAGTGCTGGCTGATTGGGGATTTCTGGCACGTCGAGTCCATACTGCTCTTGGTGGCGCAGTACATCGCCAAGGGCGATTAGCTTAGGCACATAGCTGCTGGTTTCTTTGGGGAGGTCTAAATGCCAAAAGTCGGTAGGCTTTCCGCGTTGCTCGTTGCGACGAATAGCACGAGCCACACGTCCTTCGCCGGAGTTATATGCAGCGATAGCGTGTAACCAGTTGCCATCAAACATGCCATGCAAGTACTCGAGGTAATCGAGTGCCGCATCGGTTGATTGCACCACATCACGTCGGCCGTCGTACCACCAATTTTGTTCCAGGCCAAAACGGCGGCCTGTTGCTGGGACAAATTGCCAAAGGCCAGCCGCCCGGCCATGCGAGTAAGCAAATTGATCAAACGAGCTTTCTACGACTGGAAGCAACGCCAACTCTAAGGGCATGTTGCGCGCTTCGACCTTTTCTACGATCAGGTGTAAAAACGGCGTGGCGCGCTCAGCGACCGTGGCAAGGTGATTAGGATACTTTAAGTACCAATTACGATAACGGCGTACCGAGGCATTATCAGGCACGGGAAGCGAAAGCTGCATACTGATGCGCTGCCACACATCATTTTGTTTTTGCGGGGAAAGTACCGTAGGCGTCGCGGGTGTGGTTTTCTTAGGCGTCTCTGAGGCTTTATCAGGCGAGCGCGTTGTTTCTTTTGCGACAACGGGCGGTGCCTCGGAGGCGATATCCGCATTTTGAGCGTCGCCGATAGACTGACAGCCGCTCAGCAACAGCGTGCTCAATATAACAAAACGGTACTTCATTGCATAAAACCTTCGTCCAAAATAGCCGATGATGATAGGGGCTGGCCTCATTGATGACAAGAGACTCAGCTCAAAATTCGTCCTTCCACTGCCGCAGCGCTCGGAAAACGGCAAGCTCATCGTCGGCTGCAGTGCGACCTGCAACCGCTTGAATGACCGTCGGCTCTTGGGTACGCAAAAACGGGTTAATACGCTTTTCTCGCTCAATGGTACTGGGGAGCGTTTGCTTACCTTGGGCGCGTAAGCGGTTCACTTCTTCTCGGTACAAGTGTAATGCGTCGTTTTCAGGCTCTACAGTCAGCGCAAACGCGACATTGGCGGCGGTATACTCATGGGCGCAATACACTTGGGTCTCGATGGGTAGCGATGCTAGCTTTTTCAATGAGTTAAGTGATTGCTCCGCGGTGCCACCGAGTAAGCGGCCACAACCGGCTGAAAACAAGGCATCGCCACAGAACAGCTTACCATCGCCGACAAACGCAATGTGATCGTCGGTGTGGCCCTCGACACCGACGACCAAAAAGCGATGGTCAAAGACATCAATTTGGTCACCGTCACCGACCGCCATTGAACGTTGAGGTATTGGATGAACATCCGGGCCGATCACTTTCGCGTTTGGCGCATAACGTACAAGATCGTCAATGCCATTGGTGTGATCCCAATGGTGGTGCGTGATAAGAATGCACGATAAAGTCAATGAATTCGCTTTAAGGTAGTCAATAACCTGACTTGCTTCACCCGGATCGACCACGGCGCAGCGATTATCTTCACTAATATTGAGCCATATGTAATTATCGTTAAATGCAGGTATGCTTTTTACATGAAGCATTGGGTTCTCCAGCGATAGAATGAGCCTTAATCAATGAAACCAGCGCGCATAGAACATCAGTTTGACTATCCCTATACGTGGGACCAAGTTGCTTACGGTGATTGGGCGCGCACCCAATTGCAAACTCGGTTGGATGAATGGCTACCGACCTTATTTGGCTACCACTTGCTGAAACTGGGCGGCTTAAGCTGCGAGCTAGTCAGTGAACAGTGTAACATTCAACACCAAGTGTGTGTCGACCAACATAACCCAATGCGCAATGTGACCGCGACACACTATGCCTTGCCATTTATCGAGAAATCTTTTGATGCCTGTGTATTAGCGCACCAACTTGATTATAGCGATGATCCGCACCGTTTATTGCGGGAGGTTGATCGTGTGATGATTGATGACGCTTGCTTGATCATCTCGGGTATTAACCCCATAAGCTTTTTGGGCGTAAAAAAACTGCTACGTGGCAAGCATCAAAGGCTCCCTTGGGCTGGACGTATGTTTTCACCTCTTCGCGTTAAAGATTGGTTGAGTGTGATGAATTATGAGGTGGTTGAGGCGCACCAGATGGGACTGTGGCCGACGCAGCGACCCAGCGCTCGGCACGCTTGGGTAGAGAGTAGCGCCAGTATGGTGACACCTGCGCTTGGGTCCATTTATTTGATTATTGCCCGTAAGCGTAGCTACCCATTAAAACCGATTAAGCCTCGTTGGAAACTCAAGCAAGCGGTCTCACCGCTGGGCGGGGTTGTTCCCAACGGCGGCTAGAAATAGGTTTAGTCTGCAGGCTGATAACCTTCATCGATCTCTGTCGGGTGGTTGGCAGCGTCGCGCGCGAGTTCGTCACAACGCTCATTTTCTGGGTGTCCAGCGTGGCCTTTCACCCAGTTCCACGTGATCTGATGCTTAGATGCCGCTTGATCAAGCTGTTGCCATAAATCGGCATTTTTCACCGGTTTCTTATCCGCCGTCTTCCATTGGCGTTTTTTCCAATTATGGATCCATTGGGTGATCCCTTGTCGAACGTACTGGCTGTCAGTGGTGAGAGTCACGTTACAGCTCGTGTTAAGCGCATTTAAGCCGACAATGGCCGCCATCAGCTCCATGCGATTATTGGTGGTGAGGGTGAAACCGGCACTCAAGGTTTTTTCATGTTGTTTGTAGCGCATCACCACGCCATAGCCGCCCGGTCCCGGATTGCCGAGACAAGAACCGTCTGTGAAAATTTCTACCTGCTTGGTCATCTTTGATACTATTGGCTATTCATCTGAGCCAAGTTTGACACAGTTATTGCCATGAAAGCGAATTACGATCGCCTCGTTGTGCTTGATACCGAAACCACCGGTATGAACCGCGAAGGGGGGCCGCATTACCAAGGCCACAATCTTATTGAAATCGGCGCGGTAGAGATCATCAACCGTAAGCTCACGGGGCGGCACTTTCATGCCTATATCAAGCCCACTCGTGCTATCGACCCTGAGGCGATTTCGGTACACGGTATCACCGATGCCTTTTTGGCCGATAAGCCGCAATACGCGCAAATCCATCAAGCCTTTGTTGATTTTATCCAAGGGGCGGAGCTGATCGCTCATAACGCGCCCTTTGATGTGGGGTTTATGGATCATGAGTTCAAAAACCTAGGTGTCTCGCTGCAAACCACTGAGCTTTGCACCATTACAGACACCTTAGCGATGGCGAAGAAAATCTTCCCTGGAAAGCGTAATAACCTGGATGTGTTGTGCGATCGCTACGGTATTGATAACTCTCGGCGAACGCTTCACGGCGCGTTGTTGGATGCGGAGATCCTCGCTGACGTTTACCTATTAATGACGGGGGGACAAACCAACCTGTCATTTAATGCGGGAACGGAGACGGATAATGCGAGCCCAATGGCTCCAAGAACCGTTAAGCGCCAGAAATCGCTAAAGGTTATTCCTGCATCGGCCGATGAAATGAGTGCGCATGAAGCGCGTTTAGACTTTATTGAGCAAAACGGTAGCTGTCTTTGGCGACAGTAGGAGAAGGCATGAAGAAGCGATGGTGGGCGGTGTGTGTTTGTTTTCCCTTGTTAGCACACGCTAACGAGCAAGAAATTCGTCTGCTGGAAAATCGTTTCCGTGTTGATCCAACCATTGAGCGTGCGGCCTTCGTGATTTATCGAGAAAAGCCAAGCATGCCGGTGGTGTTGGTACGTCCGGACGGCACCAAATATTATGCATGGCGTCACCCAGACAAAGTATCCTGGCATCAAGAAGCAGATATGGACATTGTGTCGGTGACCGACCCCATGCCAGGGCCATGGCAAGCGATTGGCCGGGTGAGCCCTGACAACAAAGTCCGTGTTTTAAGCGATTTGCGTATGCAGGTTGAAGACTTACCCAGCCGTCTTTATCAAGGCGAGGCGGTCAAGTTTACTGCACAGCTCATGCTGGGGGACAAGCCACTTAACTTGCGTGATTTTATTGAGCGTGTCGATTTAACGGTTAATTTTACCGAATTTATCGAAAATCCTGAATCACTTAACCCAGACCAACGCCCTCAACCCAAATCCTTGGGACAATTTAGTGACGATGGTACTGGGCTCGATGAGACGCCGAATGACGGTGTGTTTACCGTTTCTTTGCCGATTAATGTGATGCCGGGAAAATACCGCGCACGCGTGACCTCGGGCAATGGCATTTTTTTCCGCACGCTAGAGCAACAAGTCTTAGTCTACCCGACACCGTTAATGGCCACGTTTAAACAAAGCCAAGCAGAGGGCGAACCGCATCAATTGGTTGTTCAGTCCGAGCAGGCCAGTATTGAGCCTGGCAGCGTATCTGTTCACGCCAAATTCACCGATACGGAAGGAAAAACCACGGTCTACCAAACCACCGCTGAGGAAGAGCAGGAGACGATTACGCTCGATATCCCTTATGCCAGTACACCTGGACAATATAAGTGGCGAACAACCTTGTATGCGACGGATCAGTTGTCGGGACGTCCCTTAGTTTTCCCGCTTCCTGAACAAACCTTTGCGGTCACCGATTACGCAGCGCTGGAACAAGCCGAAGCAGAGCGCGAAGCACGTGAAAAAGCGATGATGGAAGCGGCAGAGGCGCGCCGCCAACAGCGGGCTCGCGAAGAGGCACGAACCACCTCCCTGTTGATCATTGGCTTAGGTAACTTATTGGTGATGTTGATGGGGGCTGCAACCTGGTTTGTCTTGCGAAAACGCAAGGCGCGTAAATTGGCTGAAGCGGCGCAAGAGCTGGAAGCGCCCCCGCTGGACAGCGACGGAGACGATCAAGGAAGTGAGCTTGATATGGATAAACCGGACAAGAACGACTAGCACTGTGGTGCGAGTAAGCTCATCTATTCGGGGAAATAAAAAAGAGAGGGAAGCCCTCTCTTTTTGACGTCAAGCTATCGATGCGGAAAACACGGTTAAGCCGCGTTATGCATCTTGCTCTCCTTGATTGACGCTGCAGGTAGCTCTGACGGGTCAAAGTCATCCACATTGATCGTTTCAAGTCGGCCTTGCTCGGCTTCTCGCAATAGTTCGGCTTCTTGCTCGGTGATCACACCGGCGCTTAAGCCTTTATCCGCGACTTGGTCAAGGAACATAAACGGCAGCTTTTCACCGATCCCCTCGCACACTTTCTTGTGAATAGGTTCAGCGTTCAAAATATCGTGCAGCGCTTTTTCGATGTTACCAATCGCATTACCAGGCTCGAAGTACTGACCACGACCGAGGCGGTCACGTGTCGCACTGGGTGATTGTAAAATGACGGCCAGTTTGCCATCGAGACGATCGCCAGGTTGACGGCGTCCTTTACCCAGCGGGAATACCAGTGCGCGGACTAAGCCGGCAATCGCCTTGTTTGGGAAGTTAGCGATAAAGCCATCCAGCGCTTGCTCAGCTTGGTACATGGCGTCTTGCATGCCCCAATGAACCAAAGGCAGATCCTCTTTCTGGTAACCTTCATCGGCATAGCGTTTCATGGTGGCCGACGCCAGGTAAAGCTGGCTCAGTACATCGCCAAGGCGCGCAGACAGGCGCTCTTTACGCTTGAGGTTGCCGCCTAATACTGCCATAGAGACATCGGCAAGCAGCGCGAGCGCGGCACTGTAGCGATTCATCTGCTGGTAGTAACGACGTGTCGCGTCTTTGCGTGGTGCTTTCGAGAAACGTCCATCGGTTAAACCAAGCCAAAGGGTGCGAGCAACATTGCTAAATACAAAGCCGACGTGACCGAACAGTGCTTTGTCAAATGCGGCAAGGGCCGCTTGCTGATCGCTATTCTCGCTCGCACGAATCTCATCTAAGACAAATGGGTGACAACGAATCGCCCCCTGGCCAAAGATAATCATTGAGCGGGTCAGAATATTCGCACCTTCCACGGTGATAGCAATCGGTGAACCCTGGTAATTCCGGCCCAAATAGTTTTTCGGCCCTAAGCAGATGCCTTTACCACCAATAACATCCATCGCATCAATGACGCTCTGCTGGCTACGGTGGGTACAGTGATATTTGACGATTGCCGAGATAACAGAAGGTTTTTCGCCTGCATCAATCCCTGTCACGGTCAGAGCGCTGGCAGCATCCATCACGTAGGCGTTGCCTGCAATGCGCGCGAGAGGCTCTTCAATCCCTTCCATTTTACCAATTGGCAATTTGAACTGACGACGAATACGTGCGTAAGCGCCGGTTGCAAGTGCAGCCGATTTAAGCCCACCCGTGGTATTTGAAGGCAGCGTGATACCGCGACCAATAGACAGGCACTCCATCAGCATCCGCCAGCCTTGCCCTGCCATTTTTTGCCCGCCAATAATAAAGTCCATCGGAACAAAGACTTCGTTACCTTGAGTCGGGCCATTTTGGAAAGGTACGTTCAATGGGAAATGGCGGCGACCAATTTGCACACCTTCCATATCGGTTGGGATCAATGCGCAAGTGATGCCGAGCTCGTCTTGATCACCGAGTAAATGATCGGGGTCGCGTAGCTTAAATGCCAAGCCTAAGACAGTCGCTACTGGTGCAAGCGTGATATAGCGTTTGTTCCAGGTGATTTTCATCCCCAGTACTTCTTCACCTTGCCACATACCTTTGGTGACCACACCATAATCAGGAATCGAGCCTGCATCAGAGCCCGCCTCTGGGCTGGTCAAAGCAAAACAAGGGATCTCTTTACCTTGCGCCAAACGAGGAAGGTAACGGTCTTTCTGCTCGGTAGTGCCGTAATGCTGGAGCAATTCACCTGGGCCTAAAGAGTTCGGCACACCCACGGTGGATGACAGCACACCAGACACGCCTGACAGTTTTTGCAGCACCAAGGATTGCGCGTAGGCAGAGAATTCTAGGCCACCATATTGCTTTTTGATGATCATGGCGAAGAACTTATTGTCCTTCAGGTATTGCCAAACATCTTCAGGCAGATCGGCCAGTTCATGGGTGACTTGATAGTCATCCACCATGCGGCAGACTTCGTTGACTGGCCCATCTAAAAATGCCTGCTCTTCCGCACTCAGAGTGGGCGCAGGAATGTCATGCAGTTTGTTCCAATCCGGCGCGCCACGGAATAGATCCGCTTCCCACCAGACTGTCCCCGCATCAATCGCTTCTTTTTCCGTCGCTGACATTTCCGGCATCACGGATTTAAATGCTTTGAACGCTGGCTTACTGAGCCAGTTGCGACGAAACGTCACAATATTAAGCGGCAACGCGATCACGGCAAAGATCAACCAAGTGATCTCGCCGACGCTGCCCATGATTGTCCCTACAACTAGCCCGGCTGCAAGCACTGCAGTCGATACCAGCAGCTTGGCACGATGGTATGCGAGTACACCGGCCAGTATTAGCATGGCGGCGATATATAACCCTGTTGCCATCACGTCATCTCCTTAGGTTTGGGTTAGCTCTTACTGTTGTGGTAAGAGGTCGTACCACTCAATGTAAGCAAATAATTAATGAATTGTAAAATGATACGGTGTGACCTAGCTTGCAAGGTGAGAAAATCACCACCTAGGGATGGGGACAACTGGCAAGATAGGTTGCCATTCAAGCAAACGTGACCTAGCTCGCTTGTCGGGAGGGCGCGGCAGTCGACAGCCGTAAAACGATGCGGGTACACTGGCAGTTATGTGACGTCACGCCTGTCAGGCGACATCGTCAGATATTTGTTAACAGTGGGAAGGTGCCATGTACCAAGATATTATTCGCGGTGAGCTAACAGAAGCTGCCGATGTGTTAACAGCGTTTTTAAGTGATGACAATAATATTCAGCAAATCGAGAAAGCCGCGAAACTGCTGGCCGATAGTTTTAAGGCCAGTGGCAAGGTAATCTCTTGCGGCAATGGTGGCTCGCATTGCGATGCCATGCATTTTGCCGAAGAGTTGACCGGACGCTACCGAGAAAATCGTCCTGGTTATCCAGCGATTGCCATTTCAGATCCAAGTCATATTTCTTGCGTATCGAATGACTTTGGCTACGAGTATGTTTTCTCGCGTTACCTTGAAGCGGTGGGCATGAAAGGCGACGTATTGTTTGGGCTCTCCACATCGGGTAATTCGGGGAATATCCTCAGTGCTATTGATGTTGCCAAACAAAAAGGCATCAAGACCATTATGCTCACGGGAAAAAACGGCGGCAAAATGGCAGGTCTCGCTGATATCGAAATCCGTGTGCCTCACTTTGGTTATGCGGATCGTATTCAGGAAGTCCATATCAAAATTATCCATATTCTTATCCAGCTAGTGGAAAAGGAAATGGCAGCGTAACTCCGCGGAGGTAGATGAAAGAATGTGCGAGCTGCTTGGCATGAGTGCCAACGTCCCAACCGATATTTGTTTTAGCTTTACTGGCTTGATTCAGCGCGGCGGTAAAACGGGTCCGCATCGCGATGGCTGGGGGATCACCTTTTATGAAGGGAAAGGGTTTCGCACGTTTAAAGATCCGGCACCCAGTAGCCAATCCAAGATCGCAGAGCTGGTCACTAGTTATCCGATAAAAAGCTGTGCGGTAGTTAGCCATATTCGCCAAGCAAACCGAGGTGGGATAAGCCTAGAAAATACACATCCTTTCACTCGTGAGATCTGGGGACGCTATTGGACCTTTGCTCACAATGGGCAGTTATCTGGGTTTGAGAGCCTGGATACTGGGCACTTTAAACCTGTTGGGGATACGGACAGTGAAAAAGCCTTTTGTTGGTTATTGAATGAGTTGTTCAAGCACTACCCGCAACAGCCAGACAATATGTGTGAGGTGTTTGACTTTATCGCGTCACGCTGTGATCGTTTGCGCGCGCTGGGTGTCTACAACATGCTGTTTAGCGATGGCGACTATGTTATGGCTTATTGCACCAATAATCTCCACTGGATCACGCGCCGTGCCCCGTTTGGCAAAGCCAGCCTGATCGACCAAGAAATGACGGTCGATTTTCACGAGCAAACCACGCCTAACGATGTAGTGACCGTGATTGCCACGCAGCCCCTTACCAACAACGAGTGCTGGCATAAGATGGCTGAAGGAGAATATTGTGTGTTTCACTTTGGCGAGGTGTATTGCCACAATCACACATCGGTTTCTTAGCGAACATAAAATAAGGCGCGAAGGCGCCTTAGTTTATGTTGTCAGTGTCTGTGCAGGCTAGGCTTCTGCGGCGTAACCTGCTGGTCCAAGCGTTTGGCCATCAAGCCAAGCACTGTCCTCTGCCATCTTCAGTCGGCCATCGACAAACCATTTGACCACCAGTGGGTAGATCCTGTGCTCTTGTTGTTGGACGCGCGCGGCGACAGACTCTGCGTCGTCGTCCTCAAAAATAGGTACACGAGCTTGGAGTATCACGGGGCCACCGTCGAGCTCTTCAGTGACAAAATGCACCGATGTACCATGCTCGGTATCGCCAGCATCAATCGCACGCTGGTGGGTATGCAGTCCTGTGTACTTGGGGAGCAGGGAGGGGTGAATGTTGAGCATTCGCCCCGCATAGTGGGCAACGAAACCTGGGGTTAAAATACGCATAAAACCCGCCAGTACGACAAGGTCGGGCTGATAGGCATCTAGCGCTCGAATAAGCGCCGCATCATACTCTTCCCGGCTAGCATAATCGGTGTTGGCAACCGCTTGAGCCGGTATGCCTGCGTGTTCGGCTCGCGTCAGACCATACGCATCCGCTTTGTTAGCGACCACCGCCGCAATGTGTGCGTGTTGCTGGTGGACGTTATCAATCAATGCTTGCAAATTAGAACCGCTGCCGGAAATTAAGACGACAATGCGCTTCATGCTTTCAGCTCCACCTGTGCGTCGTCGCCCGTCGCGTGAGCAATATGGCCCAACTGCCAGGCGGTTTCGCCGGCTTGATTTAACAGGGCAATCGCTTTGTCGGCGTCTGCCTGAGGCAATGCAATCACAAGTCCCACTCCACAGTTAAAGGTGCGCAGCATTTCGTAGTCACTGACGTTGCCTTTTTCTTGCAACCAGTTAAACACAGCCGGCCATTGCCAACTGTTATTGTCGATCACCGCCTTGGTTCCATCGGGCAATACGCGGGGGATGTTCTCCCAAAAGCCGCCACCTGTGATATGAGAAATCGCGTGAACGGGGGGTTGCTCAAGCAGGGCCAATACGGATTTAACGTAAATGCGGGTCGGGGCGAGCAAGTGATCGATGAGTGGTAGGCCTTCTAAGTCGTCACTCAGGTTTGCTTGACTGACGTCGAGGATCTTGCGGATCAGTGAGTAGCCGTTTGAATGTGGGCCACTCGACGCAAGGCCAATCAAGGCGTCGCCATCGCTGACTTGGCTCCCATCTATGATGGCCGATTTCTCGGCAACACCGACACAAAAACCAGCCACATCGTAATCATCGCCGCTGTACATGCCTGGCATTTCTGCCGTCTCGCCACCGATAAGGGCGCAGCCTGCTTGCTGGCAGCCTTGTGCGATGCCGGTCACAACGTCGGCGGCGACGTCAACATCTAATTTACCTGTTGCATAGTAGTCGAGGAAAAAGAGAGGCTCAGCACCTTGTACGATCAGATCGTTAACGCACATTGCAACCAGATCGATGCCGATCGTATCGTGTTTATTGGCATCCAGAGCCAAGCGTAGTTTGGTACCCACGCCGTCTGTGCCAGAGACCAATACCGGTTCTTTGTATTTAGTGGGCAATGAACAAAGCGCGCCAAAGCCCCCTAGGCCTCCCATGACTTCGGGACGGTGCGTTTGTTTTACTACCCCTTTAATGCGGTCGACTAGTGCGTTACCCGCGTCGATATCGACGCCAGCGTCCTTATAGCTAAGAGATGATTGTTTACCGCTCACTGCAATTCCTCGCCGGAGTTGGAAGTCAAAAGTCGGCGCTATTCTATCAGTGCATTCAGAGAAAGGAAAACGTTTGCGTCAGCGGTTTGGTGAGAATCTGGGCGATATGTCGAGCCCTAGGCCTACGCTAGCAAAAACGTTTCATGTATACTAGCGAGAATTTGTTTTTTGTAAGGAGTCTAAGATGAAGGTCGTGGAAGTAAGGCACCCGTTAGTCAAACATAAAATCGGCTTGATGCGCGAGCGAGATATTAGCACCAAACGGTTTCGCGAGCTTGCCACCGAAGTCGGCAGTCTGCTGACTTATGAAGCCACCTCTGACTTCGATACAGAAACAGTGACGATTGATGGCTGGGACGGCCCGGTTAATGTCGATCAAATCAAAGGAAAAAAAGTCACCGTGGTGCCTATTTTGCGTGCTGGGTTGGGTATGATGGATGGGGTGCTTGAACACGTCCCAGGGGCTCGCATCAGTGTCGTCGGTGTGTATCGCGATGAAGAAACGCTCGAGCCTGTGCCGTATTTTCATAAGTTGGCGAGCAATATCGATGAGCGCATGGCCTTGGTTGTCGACCCTATGCTGGCCACCGGTGGCTCGATGATTGCGACTATCGATTTGCTCAAAGAGCAGGGCTGTCAGCAGATCAAAGTCTTGGTATTGGTCTCTGCCCCAGAAGGGATTGAGGCATTGAAAAAAGCGCATCCGGATATTGAGCTATACACAGCAGCGATTGACGAAAAGCTGGATGACAAAGGCTACATTGTCCCCGGTCTTGGCGATGCGGGAGATAAGATCTTTGGCACTAAGTAAAGTTATCGCTATGGCGCTGATGGTTATCTCAACCGTGCGATAAAGCATGAAAAAACCCGCTTATATAGGCGGGTTTCTTTATATCCTTAGATAGCGCCTGGCTAGCGGTTTAAAAGCGACGCCTCTACTCAGCTAACTTAGCCAAATAGCGCTGGATTTGCGCCTTAATGCCGGGACTATCAAGCTCAAGCTCGGCGTGCATTTCTTGTTGGGTGCCTTGGGAGATAAAGCGATCGGGGAGGCCGATTTGCAGCACCGGCTTGATAACCCCATGGCGCATCATGGCTTCAATCACGCCAGAGCCCGCTCCGCCGGCGATCGCATTTTCCTCTATCGTCACGAGGTAGTCATGCGTGTTGGCCATTTCAAGCAGCAATGCTTCATCCAGTGGTTTGGCAAAGCGCATATCAACCAAGGTGGCATCCAGCGCTTCAGCCGCGTCTAGCGCATGAGGCAACAAGGTGCCAAAGTTAAGCATCGCTACCCGCGTTCCCTGGCGTTTGATCACGCCTTTGCCAAGCGGCATCGCTTGCATCGTCTGTTCAATCTCTGCCCCGATACCACTGCCGCGAGGGTAGCGTACCGCCGCTGGCCCATTATGAATATGGCCGGTATATAGCATTTGACGGCACTCGTTTTCGTCACTTGGCGTCATCACGACCAAGTTGGGAACACAACGTAAATAGCTTAAATCAAAAGCCCCTTGGTGAGTTTGGCCATCCGCGCCAACAATCCCGCCACGATCAATGGCAAACAGCACTGGTAAGTTCATAATTGCCACGTCGTGGATGAGTTGGTCATACGCGCGTTGTAAGAAAGTTGAATAAATGGCAACGACTGGGTGGTAAGTACCGATTGCCATGCCAGCGGCCAGTGTGACCGAGTGCTGCTCGGCGATGGCAACATCAAAGTACTTGTCTGGGTGAGCTTTCGAAAAGCGCACCATCCCCGAGCCTTCGCGCATTGCAGGGGTAATGGCGAGAAGTTTGTCGTCTTGCGCCGCCATGTCACATAGCCAGTCACCGAACACATTGGAGAACGTTGGGCTAGTTGGCTTGGATTTAGGCAGTGTGTGCACACTGGGATCAAACTTAGGCACGGCATGGTACCCAATCGGATCTTTTTCCGCCGGTTCATAGCCTTTGCCTTTTTTGGTCATCACGTGCAGAAACTGCGGCCCTTTTAAGTGGCGCATGTTCTTGAGGGTTTTGACCAGCTCTTCGACGTCGTGACCATCAATCGGGCCGATGTAGTTAAAGCCCAGCTCTTCAAACATGGTGCCTGGGACAACCATGCCTTTGAGGTGTTCTTCCGCGCGACGCACCAACTCTTTGATTGGCGGCGCGCCTGATAAGACTTTCTTACCGCCTTCACGAATACTGGTGTAGACATTACCAGAGAGGAGTTGGGCAAAATGGTTATTCATCGCGCCAACATTTTCAGAAATCGACATCTCGTTGTCGTTAAGCACCACCAGCATGTCGGGCTTGACATCGCCGGCATGGTTCATGGCTTCAAACGCCATCCCAGCGGTGATCGCCCCGTCGCCAATCACGCTAACCACACGCCGGTTATGGCCTTCCTTTTGTGCGCTGATGGCCATGCCTAGCGCGGCACTGATGGATGTGGAGGAGTGGCCAACGGACAGCACATCGTAAGGGCTTTCTCCTCGCCACGGAAAGGGATGTAAACCATCTTTTTTCCGGATCGTTTGCATGCGCTCACGTCGTCCGGTCAGGATCTTGTGAGGATACGCCTGATGACCCACATCCCATACTAAATGATCGAACGGGGTGTTATAGACATAATGTAGCGCCACCGTCAGCTCCACGGTGCCAAGTCCAGACGCGAAATGGCCACTTGAATGACTGACTGTGTTGAGTAAGTAGGTCCGTAACTCCTCACAAAGCTGCGGCAGGTGATCGCGTGGTAAGGTACGCAACTCTTCGGGCGTATCAGCAAGAGCGAGAGTCGGGTATTTTGATATATCCAGTGTCATAATGGTTCGGCGCTTTTATTAATCATGCTAGTTGTTGCGCTCGATGATATATCGGGCAAAAACTTCCAGTTGTTCGGTATTGTAGGGGATTGCCTCCAAGGCGTGTAGTGCTTCTTGGTAAAGTTGCTCGGCTTTTTCCTGCGCGCCAGCGAGCCCCAGTAGTGCTGGGTAGGTGCTTTTATCGGCGTTCACATCTGATCCCTGCGGTTTCCCGAGTGTTTGCGTGTCACTGGTAATGTCCAAAATATCGTCCTGCACTTGAAACGCGAGACCGATGGCGTCAGCAAAACGCTCAAGTTCATGCAAATGGATGACACCTGCCTCGCCGGCTGCATAAGCGCCGAGTTTTACCGCCCCTTTGATCAGCGCTCCCGTTTTATTGTGGTGAATGCGTTTAAGGGCTTCAAGATCAACGGCACGTCCTTCGGCGGCCAAATCCAATGATTGTCCTAAACACATACCCGCTGCCCCGCTGGCCGCGGCCAAGGTTTTCACCATGTCTATACGGTAAGGTTCGGCCGCTGGATTGAGTGCGCCTTCAGCCAACACGGTAAAGGCCAGTGTTTGTAGCGCGTCACCGGCCAAAATCGCGGTGGCTTCATCGAAGGCAACATGACAGGTTGGCTGCCCGCGTCGCAAGCTGTCGTTATCCATGGCGGGTAGATCGTCGTGAATCAACGAGTAGGCATGAATGCACTCCACCGCGACAGCCGGTGTATCAATTTGCCCAAGTGACACGCCAAACAGCTGTCCTGTGGCATAGGTTAGAAAGGGACGAATGCGTTTGCCCCCCAAGAGCAAACCATGGCGCATTGCCTGAATAAGCGGTTGATCTTGGGAGGATAAAGTATCGAGCCACGCTTCGAGTTGTTGATTGCTTCGGGTTTGCGTTTCGCGCAGCGCATCGTGTACAACAGTGTTAATCATCGTCTTGAGGAGAAAACTCAGTCAGTGGCCCATCATCTTCTTGCGAGAGCAAGATCTCGACGCGTTGCTCGGCGTCAGCAAGGGTTTTCTGCCCTTGACGAGTGAGTGCGATGCCGCGCTCAAAACGTTTCATTGCGGTGTCGAGAGGAAGTTCGCCGGATTCGAGCGCGCCGACAATGGTATCTAACTCTTTGAGCGTGTCCTCAAAGGTCATATTTTCTGGTTTCTTCACAGCCATGATGCCATAAAATTAAAATAGAGAGGCTAGACGGTAACGCAGTGGCCACAGGCGGTCAAACCACTCTATGTGTTTTTGTGTGCTTGGCGCCACCACCGTAAAAGGCATGTTATCCTTGTTGGTATCTGCGTATTTACGCTAAACCTATAGGGTTGGTTGCCGATATAACCAATACCCTAAAAAATGAAAAACAATGACTTGACGTAATTTAAGGGAGACTGACGTGGATATAGCGACGGTGCTAGGCCTTATAGGAGCATTAGCCTTTATTGCGATGGCGATGCTACTGGGCGGTAATTTTGGAATGTATGTCGATCTACCGTCGGTATTGATTGTATTCGGCGGTAGCCTTTTCGTTGTTCTTATGCAATATCCGATGAAACAGTTCTTCTCCTCATTCAAAATTGCGGGCAAGGCTTTTATGTTCAAAGCAGATGACCCGGAAGATTTGATTGCCAAGATTATTGAGATGGCCGATGCGGCGCGTAAAGGCGGGTTTCTCGCTCTCGAAGAAATGGAAGTGACTAACTCGTTTATGCAAAAAGGCGTAGACTTGCTCGTTGACGGCCATGATGCGGATGTGGTGCGAACGGCACTAAATAAAGACATTTCGCTCACTGACGAGCGTCACGAGAGTGGCATTGGCTTTTTCAAAGCGATGGCGGATATCGGCCCTGCTATGGGGATGATCGGGACCTTGATCGGCTTAGTGGCCATGTTGTCGAATATGGATGACCCGAAAGCGATCGGGCCAGCGATGGCGGTGGCGTTGTTAACCACTATGTATGGCGCATTACTAGCGAATGTGTTTGCCATTCCTATCGCGAATAAGCTGACGTTGCGGAAAGAGCAAGAAAAACTGAATCGGCGACTAATAACGGACGGCTTACTCTCAATTCAGGATGGACAAAATCCAAGAGTGATTGATGGTTTTTTGAAAAACTATCTCAATGAGAAAAAACGTGAAGTAGATGTTGAGAGTTAATCATTAATTATCAACACTGTTATAGTCTGCGGTAAGGAATCGAGATGGCACAACAAGAAGAAGAGGAATGTAAATGCCCGCCCCCCGGTTTACCGCCGTGGATGGGGACGTTTGCGGATTTAATGTCGTTGCTTGTTGCATTTTTCGTCCTTCTGTTGTCCTTTTCAGAAATGGATGTGCTTAAGTTTAAGCAAATTGCAGGGTCAATGAAGTTCGCTTTTGGGGTACAAAATGTGCTCGAGGTGAAAGACATTCCTAAAGGAACCAGTGTGATCGCGCAAGAGTTTCGTCCGGGTCGTCCTGAGCCGACGCCGATTGAAGTGATCATGCAACAAACCATTGATATGACGCAGCGCACCTTGGATTTTCAAGAGGGCGAGGATGATCGGTCCGGCGGCTCGCAACGCAACACGTCAGATAAGGAAGGCGGCACCAGTGCCCAAGTGGCATCACAATTGGAGCAGCAGAGAATGCAGCAGCAACTTGAGCAGCTGCAAAAGGCGTTGATGCAAGCGTTGCAACGCGAAATCGATGAGGGGGCGGTCGAGGTCGAGAACTTAGGGCAACAGTTGGTGATAAGGATCCGAGAAAAGGGCGCTTTCCCACAAAACTCTGCGTTTCTTCAACCCAAGTTCCGCCCCATGGTGCGTCAAATTGCGCAGTTGGTAAAAGATGTGCCGGGGGAAATCAAGGTCTCAGGGCATACCGATAGCACACCTTTGGAGTCGGAGCTTTATCGATCGAACTGGGATCTTTCGGCACAGCGTGCGGTGTCAGTGGCGCAGGAGATGGAAAAAGTCCCTGGTTTTAACCATTTACGTATGAAAGTGGAAGGACTAGCGGATACCAAGCCGCGTGCGCCGAACAATTCTCCGGAAAACCGTGCGTCAAACCGGCGTGTGGAAATCGCTGTGATACAAGGAAAACCCACCTTCTCGGATGAAATCTCTAGCGAGAATGCGCCACAAAACGCACCTTAGTCCTGTCTCTCGGCGATAACTGATTGTGGGTAAAGACAAGTTATCGCCGAGCACTTCCTCTTTCTTCAGACGTGAAAATAGCCGGTTTCAGCGGCAGCCTGGTTATTGTATAATCCGCGGCTTTGTTCCCAGCTGTATCGAACCGGTTATGAAGTTTATCGTTAAAATTCACCCTGAGGTGATCGTCAAAAGTGAGTCAGTAAGAAAGCGTTTTACAAAAATCCTCGAATGCAATATTCGTAATATTTTAAAGCGTCGAACTGATAATACGGCGGTATATAACCGTCGGGATCACATTGAGGTGACGTTAAAACAACCTAACGAGCGCCAACTGGTTCTGGATGTGTTAACCAACACACCAGGGGTCCAAACCGTGCTTGAGGTTGAGCAAACCCTGTTTAACGATTTACACCATATCTATGAGCTTACTTTGGCCGGTGTGCGTCACCAAATCGAAGGGAAGACCTTTTGTGTGCGCGCTAAGCGTCGTGGGCAGCATGACTTTACCTCTATCGATCTTGAGCGCTATGTCGGTGGTGGACTAAACCAAGCCGTGCCGTCGGCCAGTGTGCAACTGAAAAAACCGGATGTCACCGTGATGATGGAAGTCGATCACGACAAGCTCAACGTGGTGAAACATCGTCATGCAGGTCTAGGGGGCTTCCCACTCGGTACACAAGAAGATGTATTGAGCTTGATCTCTGGCGGGTTCGATTCAGGCGTTTCCAGTTATTTGCACATTAAACGTGGCAGTAAAGTGCATTACTGCTTCTTTAACCTGGGCGGCAAATCGCATGAAACAGGTGTGCAGCAGGTGTCTCATTACCTTTGGAATAAATTTGGCTCGTCGGCCAAAGTGAAGTTTATTTCGATTGATTTTGAGCCAGTCGTCAACAGCATCTTGGAAAACGTTGATAACGCGCAAATGGGCGTGGTGCTGAAGCGTATGTTTATGCGGGCGGCGGCCATGGTGGCAAAACGGTTTGGTATTCAAGCACTGGTGACCGGCGAGGCGTTGGGGCAGGTGTCGAGCCAAACGCTCACCAATCTGCGTATGATTGATAACGTCACCGATAGCTTGATCTTGCGCCCACTAATTAACTGGGACAAAGAAGACATTATTCAAACGGCGCGTAAAATTGGCACAGAAGATTTCGCTAAAACCATGCCTGAGTATTGTGGCGTGATTTCCAAAAAGCCAACGGTGAAAGCGGAAAAAGCCAAGCTTGAACACGAAGAAGCCAAGTTTGATTTTCGTCTGCTTGAGCAAGTGGTCGACAACGCGACTGTGATGGATATCCGTGATATCGAAGCCTTGAGCCAAGAAAAAGCGCCGGAAGCGGAGCTGGTTAAGGAGGTTGAGAAAGGCGCAGTGGTGCTGGATATCCGCAGTCGAGAAGAGCAAGAAGATAAGCCGCTTGAGATTGAAGGCGTTGATGTGGTGCACATTCCTTTCTTCAAATTGGCGACCCAGTTTGGCGACCTTGACCAAACGAAAACCTATTTGCTCTATTGCGAGCGAGGGGTAATGAGTCGCTTGCAAGCGCTGTATCTCAAAGATATGGGCTTTGACAACGTGAAAGTGTATCGGGTGTAGGCCTAGTGGCTTACCGCAGTAAGACAACAGGCAGCCATTTGGCTGCCTGTTTGCGTTTAAGCCTCGTGCAAATCTAGCCTTCTGTAAACTTTTTCTCATAGTGCAGTTGAGGCAGGGGCATCATTGGCTCCGCCACTTGCCAGGCCAAGGCTTTGCCGCCAAGCACGTGAACGACTTCGATCGCGAACTCCATTGCCGAACCTGGCCCCTGGCTGGTAATCAAACGATGGTCATAGTCGGTCATCACGCGGCGGCGGCTTAGCCATTGCGCTGGGATCTGATCGCTAACGCTGGGGTGACAGCTCATGTGTGACTGCGGGAATAGCTGGTGGCGTTGTAGCACTAACGCCGGTGCGGCACAAATGGCAGCCACCCACGCATTGTCACTCTGCTGCTGCTTGATGATCTCGGTGATCAGGTTACTTTCTCCTAAGCACTGGGCGCCCTCGATACCACCGGGTAAGATCACACAGTCAAAAGGCTGGTCGGCGACTGTTGCCAGTGCTGCGTCGCAAACTAGCTTGACGCCACGTGAACAGGTTAGCGTGAGCTCGCCTTCGGGATCGGCGCTGGCCACGATGACATTGAAGCCGGCACGTTTCATCACATCAATGGCAGTCACGGCTTCCATTTCTTCTGTGCCATTGGCCATACAAATCAGGATGCGTTTATCACTCATGATGATTCCTTATCTCTCCACTTGTTGAACGGCTTGGTGTAGCTGCTGGTGGTGTGGGGTTGAAATCTGGTGTGCTAGGGCGCGTTGCAGCACATAGCCCGTAATATACGCCAGCTCGGTCGGGCGACGGTAAAATACATCGCGATTCATTGAAGAGTAGTTGTCTGCGGTTGCCTTGGCGACCGTTTCCACACGTTGACGTACTTCGGTAGCCGAGGCAAGGATCCGCTCCGCCCGCATTACAGTGGCTAATTCTTGGCATAGCGCATCAATGATTGGCGCATAGTCTCGTTTGAGCAATTCACCGTTTTTTATCCCATGTAAGGCGGTAAGCGGGTTGATGACACTATTGACCGCCAGTTTATACCACAGCGATTCCAGGATCTCGCTCTGCCAGGTTGCTGCCGGTAGAGCATGATCCAAGACATCGGCGAGAAACTGACAGGCTTCACCGGCTTGGTTACCTGCCCCGAGCGCTGTGGGCCCATTGCCCGTGTGCTTATACTCGCCTGTTTCCGCGCGAAACACGCCTTGTGAGGTGGTTGCGAGTAGCAGCGGCTGGCTGGCAGGTAGGGAATCAATGAGCCATTGGTGAGGTCCCATGCCGTTATGCATCAGCATTACCATGGTTTCCGGCTCAAGGTGGGCAAAGCACGGGGTTAAGGCGGCTTGTACGTCATAGGCTTTGGTGCAAACCAGCCAAAGATCACTATAACGCAGTAAGTCTGGTTGGTTGGCGGGCAAAGTAAGGGAGGTATCGTCAAGGTTCAGCGCCCGCTTATCAGCGCCATCGCGCGTGATAAGATGAACGTGATGACCCGCTTGGCTTAATTTGACCGCCCATAAGGTGCCGATCGCACCTGCGCCTATCAAGGTGATCCGCATGACACTTGCCTATCGATGAAAAGGCCAGTGTATCATAGACAATATAAGGCGGGGAGGACAGCGCCGGCAGGGACCGGCGCTGGATAAGATTAGAATTTGTAGGTCGCGCTAAGGTAGTGAGAAATTCCTGAGCTTTCAAGGTCTGTCGGGCCCTTATCTTCAATCAGATAGACGTCATTGTAAGCCTTGAGGCCATATCCGAGGGCGTAGTTATCTGAGTGCCAGTATAGGCCGTTAAACATCGCACCGCCGTGGGTCGCTTGGCTATTGCCTTTAAAGGTATCGTCGGCACCGAATTGGTAGTCGATATAACCTTGGTAAGACAGGAAGCTACCGTTGTCGAAAAAGTGGAAAGGTTTAAACCAGTTGGTCGAGAACTGATAGCCATTCCAATCTTTGTTATTGATATCATACAAACTATAGAGGTTCATGCCCACTTTGCCAAACCAAGGCAGCTCGACATCGGCACCGACACCCCAGAATGAGTTGTTAGTACTATCAAATGGCTTCCCATTACCACCTCCCCAGTTAAATAAGGTCGAGAAGTAGACTTCTTGTACAGGGCCAAACGACAAATCCTGCCCGGTGATGCCATCAATTGAGAAGCGCGGTGCTAACTTCATAAAGGTTTTATCTGCACCTTTTTTGTTGTTGTTATCACTGTCGTCTTCAGCAAGGTCAAAAATATCCACATAACCATAGAGATCGACCACGCCTTTACGGCCGCCAAACTCCATTTCTAGATAGTTATGACTGTTATCGTTTCCAGCCGGTTGTGGCTTTTCGTTAATGGCATACATGGCATTAAACTGAAGCCATTTGTGATCATTTTTGTAAATGTCATCTGAGTAATCGGCGGCGTTAGCAACGGATGCGCTGCTAGCGGCGATAACGGCAAGTGCGAGTAGGGATTTTTTCATAGTGACTGCCTCTGCTGGGTCTTGTTGTTGCGCAGTGCGCATGGGACAGAGGCAGTATATTGATTAAGTTCACGATAAAGAATGTAATAAACATAGACACAAAAATAGGCTGTGATCAGAGGCGGTTTGTAAAGGGTTGCATGACAGTTTTATGTGATCTTTGTTACTTAATAAGTCACAGCGGCGCGCAAAATTTTGCACTCCACTGTGATATGTCAGGGTTAGTCGCGACGAGAATCTAGGCAGTGTCTAGCATGCTTATCATTTTGTGACGGCGGTTGGCGAAACTGTCTGCCAATGTAGATCAGCATGACTAGTCCTGGGATCACCATTAATGCGGTTATTACGAAAAATGTTGACCAGCTATCGAGCCAGTCGACCATCATGCCACTAAACGATGCAACCGTGGTGCGGCCTAAGTTCCCCAAAGACGCGAGTAGCGCATATTGAGTGGCCGAGAATGCACGGCCGGTCAAGAAGGTTAAAAAGGAGACAAACGCAATAGTGGCAAAAGCCGAGGTAAAGTTGTCTACCAGGATGGCCCCCAATAGCAGGTGCTCGTTGGGGCCGACCATGGCAATCCAG
The DNA here is from genome assembly GCF_003390965.1 of Salinivibrio sp. HTSP. Taxonomy (NCBI): domain Bacteria; kingdom Pseudomonadati; phylum Pseudomonadota; class Gammaproteobacteria; order Vibrionales; family Vibrionaceae; genus Salinivibrio; species Salinivibrio sp. HTSP. The sequence goes on along the minus strand of NZ_PXUD01000067.1, from coordinate 16,746 downwards.
GCGAACATAAGGTTGCTGGATGCCATGGCGACCCCACCAATAAACAGCCCTTTAATCACGCCAAAGCGCAGGTTGATGTAGCTGCCTATTAAGGTGTAAACCACGGTGAGCCCCCAGCCGACTAGCTTGGAGTAATACCCAATTTGCTCATTGGTAAAGCCAACATCTTTGTAAAACACGATCGACATGCGACCGAGAAAGGCTTCGCCCAGTTTAAACAAAAACACAAATAACAGCAGCGTAAGGGCTACCTTAATCCCGTTGCGACGAAAGAACTCGGCAAAAGGTTCCACCACCGTCACGGCAAACCAGGCTTGGAAGCCACTGTAGCCTTGGTTGAGGTAATGTTTGGTGGCCTTGTCTTGGCGCTGTTCCCGATCACTGGCAGGCTCTTTGACATACAGGGTGGCGAGAATCATTAAGCCGACAAATCCGGCCATAATCACATAAACTTGGTTCCACCCGATGGCATCGGCATTGATAAAGCCGATATAGCCAGGCACAGAATAGCCTGTCCACCAACCAATGACCGACATCGCCGAGGCGAGCGGGAACTTCTCGGTTTCGTGCTCGGCGAAGTTATCGATACGGAAGGCATCAATGGCTATGTCTTGTGTGGCCGACGCGAGGGCGATAGAAAAAATCAATGACGAAAGGACAAGGGTGGTGATCCAGGGATCAATCGCTTGCAGGCCTTGCATGTTAACGCGAGACAAGGCCAAGGTGGCGACAAGCATCAGTGATTGTGTCACCACAATCCAGCTACGACGATGGCCAAGCTTTTCATTCAGTACCGGGATCTTAAGCCTATCCAGCAGGGGGGCCCACAAAAAGTTAACGGCGTAAAGCACGAACACTGAGCCAAAAAGGCCAATAGCCGTGCGCGATAACCCCTCATCGGCCAGCCAACCATTTAAGTTGGAGCCAATTAATACCCAAGGGAAACCACTACAGCACCCCATTAAAAAAACAAAGAGCAGGCGACGGTCGGCGTAGGCCGCCAAGGTCGTTTTTAGCTTGGATGACTGCATAATAAGGTGGCCTACTTAAAGACTAGGGGGTTGAGACACGATTGATAGCAGTAATAATAATCGGTTGTTGCGGCACATCCTGCATCCGTTTGCTGGGGATAGTAACGGTTGGCTGCTGGGTGATGGTCAGGATAGTGTTAAACCCTTCCACGACGCGGCCAAACACCGTGTACCCCAGCTTATTGGGGGTTGCATCTAAGAAACCATTATCACTGACATTGATGTAGAACTGGCGGGTGGCAGAGTCCGGGTCTTGGGTTCTGGCCATCGCAATGGTAGCACGACGGTTATGTAGGCCATTACGTGATTCATTATCAACAGGTTCATACGTGGGGCGACGATTGAGGTCTTGATCAAATCCGCCTCCTTGCACCACAAAACGTGGGATCACCCGATGAAATTGAGTGCCGACATAGCTGCCGTCATCGACATAGCGTAAAAAATTGCTGACAGTCTTGGGAGCTTTATCCTCATTAAGTTGCAAGACAAAGTCTCCCTGGGTCGTTTCAACAGCGACCATCACCCTAGCTTGCACTGGCGCCACCACCAGTGCAAGTATCCCTAAAAGTGCCCATATTTTCATGATCAAAAGTGCGCTTTCATGTGATCAAGTAGCTGCTCATCGTTGGCAATGTCTTGCAAGACAGCTTCTAGCAGGTTGTTTAATGCCATTTCGATATCGTCGGGCGAAGCGCTGCTAACGCCGCTCTGGGTTGATTTGCCGGTGTAACGTTTTACAAAGCGACCATCCGGCGATTCAGCGACTAGCTGCAGTTGCACTGACGCTTCCATATCGTGCTTGAATACCGTGTGCTTAACACGAACTAAGGCGTCAAGAATGTCGAGGCGGAGCATGCCCGGGCCATTTGCGACGACACGGAACCCTTGTGCTGAAAGCTGGCGTGAGAGGGTATCTTCAAGGACAACGCGCAAGTTTTGGGTGGCATGCAGCGGCTTAACATTGGAGCGACCGCTATCAATCACCGCAACGAACTGAGCTGTCCGTAAGTCCTTACTCTTTACCACCACAGGAAGGTTGTTGACCTGCTGCTGATTGGATGACGCTGGAGACGGTGCAATGGTTAGTTGTGGCTCGCGAGGTGTTGAGCAGCCCGCTAGGACTAACACAGCGGCGGCAATAATCAGTTTCTTCATGGGGTTCAGCATCCTTTTGTTAAAATTGGGCGTTGACTGCCTTGAGAATAACGAATTTTTTATTTGACGCAACGACAGTCACGTTACCAAAAAGACGTTTTAGCTTAGTATGATAGCCAAGATGACGATTGCCAATCACTAAAAGCGTGCCATTCGTGGTCAGAACACGTTTTGCGTCACAAAACATTTGCCAAGCAATGTGATCAGTGATGGTTTGTTGCTGGTGAAAGGGCGGGTTACACAACACAAGATCAATATCTGTGTGGTTAAAATCGGTCAAGCAATCTCGTGCTTCACATTGGAAACGTTGTGAGTCAATACCATGGCTTTCAAGGTTGTGTTGGGCACTGGCGACGGCCATATGGCTCTCGTCGACCGCATAAATGTATGCCTTTGGGTTGTTACGTGCCGCCTGCAGGGCAAGCACACCATTCCCACAACCTAAATCCAGAATATTTTTTTCTTCGTCCGAGCTTGGGATTTGCGGAAGCATTAAGTAAGCCGCGATATCCAGCTTTTTGGCGGAAAACACATTGGGCCAATTAGCCAAGCGCATGGAAAACTCAGGCACATCGACATAGCTAAGTGGCTCGGTGGGCTGTTGGGGGAGGGCGTTAGCGGTAGAAAAAATCAAGCGCGCTTTTTTCTTTGCCAACGAGGTGGTGGTTGCCCCAAGCCAGTGCTCAAACTGATTCAGCGTAGAGGTATGGATCGCTTTTGCCTTGTCTCCGGCGAGGATGCGTGTGGCCGGTGTCGTTACAGACGCCAGTTGCTGGAGCTGCCATGCCAACATTTTGCTGCTTTTAGGCACTCGCATGATCACCGCATCAAACTGTTTAGGCAGTGGTTCCGTACTCTTAAGCAGCGTAATGTCTGGAAGCTGGTTTTGGCGAAGGTTCGCGAGGGTCGCTTGCTGTGACACCACAGAATCGCTGATTTGAATGACGTCATAGCCTTGCGAGCATGCCCAACAACTCAACGCGCCAAATTGATCATTGAGAATTAAAACCCGATTGCCTGCCTCAAGTTGCCAGGTGTTGGCGTGCTCAATGATATATTCATCGGCTGCATCAAAGGCTTGAAGCGTTTCATTTTTTCGGCGCGGGTAGCGGTGTAGTGTCAGGGGAGATTCGTCGCTTGAGATTACAAGTTCTGTTTTCATGGGAGCGTTTGCGTCAGAGGTCACTGACTGCGTATATTGTCGCACTCACACCACAACTGCAATTCAAACTCGATGGGTATGCCATCAATGATGGCGTGATCAGGCTATTGAATTCGCAATTTTATCGATAACGACTAAAATCTGGGCAACTTGCCCTTGATAGATTGGGGAAGCCATGAAAATTCAAACGCAAATTACAGAGAAACTGACACAGGCTTTTGCGCCCGTTCATCTTGATGTTCGCAATGAAAGCGATATGCACAATGTACCAGAAGGGTCAGAGAGCCATTTCAAGGTTGTCGTGGTGTCAGATGAGTTTGCAGGTAAGCGTTTAATACAGCGGCATCGTGCGATCAATACCACCTTGGCGGACGAGCTTGCCAATGATATTCATGCATTGGCTATCCATACTTACACCCCAGAAGAGTGGCAAGAGCAGGCAAATGCGCCAGACTCGCCAGCCTGTCGCGGGGGTGGTGTAAAATAAGGGTGAGCCAATATGCTTAGGCGTGTTGATTCTTCACGTTATGGCAACAAATTCTTACATAAAGTCGCTGGTGGGGTGGGTATTAACGCGGCGCTTGGCGCACCACGCGAACAGCGTGGGGTCGGTGACCGTCACCTTAAGATGAGCAAAAAAACAACAGTAAAACTGTGAGCTTACAACGAGCATTGTTTGCACAGGTATGCATAATTGCCACGCCCTAGTGACAATACCCATAGAATCAATACTGGGGTTAGTGATAGAATGCCGTGCTTAAAGACTAACCTAGGCTACCTTTGTGTAACGTCATGGTTAGCAGGATGTTGCGACGGTGCGCCCTCAGGCCACCATACAGTCGAAAGTCGTGTCTTTAACTGCGCAATAACAGAATTCTTTTTCCCGTTAATGTAGTGCAAGTGCGTATGATTACAATAAAAAAGGGTTTGGATATCCCCATTGCTGGGACTCCTGCTCAGGTGATAAATGATGGCCCAGCTGTCAAGAAAGTCGCCTTGCTTGGCGAAGAGTACGTTGGAATGCGCCCCACAATGCATGTGCGAGTGGGTGATGTGGTGAAAAAAGGCCAGGGTCTTTTCGAAGATAAGAAAAACCCTGGTGTGGTATTTACTGCTCCCGCAGCCGGTAAAGTGGTTGAAGTCAACCGCGGTGCCAAACGTGTTCTTCAGTCTGTCGTCATTGAAGTCGATGGTAACGAGCAAGTCACATTCAACAAGTATGAAGCGTCGCAACTGGCCTCTCTTGAGCGCCAAGCGGTGGTGGACCAATTGGTTGAGTCGGGGATGTGGACAGCGCTCCGCACGCGCCCGTTCAGCCGTTCGCCCGCTATTGATGCCGTGCCGGAAGCCATTTTTGTGAATGCAATGGACACCAATCCGCTCGCCGCGGATCCGAAAGTGATCATTGATGAGCAAAAAGAGGCATTCGTTGCAGGTCTTGATGTACTCTCTCGCTTAACTGACAAGCAAGTGTTTGTTTGTAAGGCGAATGTAGAGTTACCCACCAGTCAGCAATCTAACGTTGAACAACATGTCTTTGCTGGCCCTCACCCAGCAGGCTTAGTGGGCACCCATATCCACCACTTGCGCTCAGCAAGCATGGAGAAAAAGGTGTGGCATCTTAACTACCAAGATGTGATTGCGTTTGGCCACTTGTTCCTTACCGGTGAAATCAACACTGATCGTGTGGTGTCATTGGCAGGCCCGATGGTTAACAAACCACGCTTGGTACGCACGCAGCTAGGCGCAAACCTTGACGAGCTGACTGATGGCGAGCTGATGGCGGGTGAAAGCCGTGTTATTTCTGGCTCAGTGCTGTCGGGGACCAAAGCGTCTGGCCCGCATGCTTACTTGGGTCGCTTCCACTTGCAAGTGTCTGTATTGCGTGAAGGCAACGAGAAAGAGCTGTTTGGTTGGTTGTCGCCAGGTAAAAACCGCTTCTCAGTGACGCGCGCCTACCTTGGCCACCTATTCAAAGGCCAACTTTTCAATTTGACCACCTCGACCAATGGCAGTGATCGTTCCATGGTACCAATCGGTAATTATGAGCGAGTAATGCCACTAGATATCGAGCCAACAATGCTGCTGCGTGATATCTGTGCTGGCGATACAGATAGCATGCAACAGCTGGGCGCGCTGGAGTTAGATCCTGAAGATTTGGCCCTTTGTACTTTTGTCTGCCCAGGCAAGTACGAGTACGGTCCAATGCTCCGCGAGAGCCTAGAAAAGATTGAGAAGGAAGGGTAACTGATGAGCCTTAAAAATTTTCTAGAGCAAATCGAGCCACACTTTGAGCCAGGCGGCAAACATGAAAAATGGTTTGCCCTGTACGAAGCGGTTGCCACCATTTTGTACACCCCGGGTATGGTGACCAAAGCCGGCGCGCACGTGCGTGACAGCATCGATTTGAAACGCATCATGATCATGGTGTGGTTTGCTGTGTTCCCCGCGATGTTCTGGGGCATGTATAACACAGGTAACCAAGCCATCATGGGATTGATGGATTTATATTCTGGTGACCAACTGGCACAGGTGATCAGTGGTAACTGGCATTATTGGCTCACCGAGTCGATTGCGGGGCCGCTATCCGCTGCCGGGTGGGGAACCAAAACCATTCTAGGCGCTACCTACTTCCTGCCTATTTACGCCACCGTATTTATTGTGGGTGGTTTTTGGGAAGTACTGTTCTGCATCGTGCGCAAGCATGAAGTCAACGAAGGTTTCTTCGTCACCTCGATCCTCTTTGCACTGATCGTGCCGCCAACCTTGCCATTATGGCAGGCTGCACTGGGTATCACCTTTGGTGTGGTGGTTGCCAAAGAGATCTTCGGGGGAACTGGACGTAACTTCTTGAACCCTGCGCTTGCGGGACGCGCGTTCTTGTTCTTTGCTTATCCAGCGCAGATCTCTGGCGATCTAGTGTGGACAGCCGCAGACGGTTACTCAGGTGCAACGGCATTGAGCCAATGGTACTCGGGCGGTGAAGGCGCGTTGCAACACAATGTCTCCGGGCAAGCGATGTCTTGGATGGATGCCTTTATCGGTAATATCCCTGGCTCTATCGGTGAAGTATCAACCCTTGCTATCTTGATTGGTGGCGCGGCCTTGGTATACATGCGCATTGCCTCATGGCGTATCATCTTAGGGACATTCGTCGGTATGGCGGTGGCGGCAACCCTGTTTAACCTGATTGGTTCCGACACTAACCCGATGTTTAGCATGCCTTTCTACTGGCACTTGGTTCTAGGTGGCTTTGCGTTCGGCATGATGTTTATGGCAACGGATCCCGTTTCGGCCGCGTTTACCAATAAAGCGAAATGGTGGTACGGCGCATTGATCGGTGCCATGGCAGTGATCATTCGCGTGGTTAACCCAGCATATCCTGAAGGCATGATGCTGGCGATCCTGTTCGCTAACCTGTTTGCACCCTTGTTCGATAACTTGGTGATTCAGGGCAACATCAAACGGAGACTGGCTCGTAATGGCAAGTAGTAACGATAGTATTAAGAAGACGCTGATCGTTGTTATCGCGTTGAGCTTGGTATGCTCAATCGTGGTGTCCGGTGCAGCGGTAGCCTTACGTCCTTTGCAGCAGATGAACGCAAAGCTCGACGTACAGAAGAACATCCTCTCGGTCGCTGGCATTGAGGTGTCGGGCGGTAAGAGTGCGATCAATGATGCTTATAACAAGTACATTGAACCGCGTCTGGTTAGCTTAGAGAAAGGCGACTTTGTCAGCCCCGACGCGGCCAATGTCGAAGACGTCGCAGACTACGACCAGCGTGAAGCCGCCAAAGACCCTGGGATGTCGAAAAAGCTAAGTGGTGACGAAAATGTCGCTGGTTTTGGCCGTCGTGCCGATATTGCGAAGATCTACTTGGTGAAAAACGACACAGGTGATTTGCAACGCCTCATCCTGCCAGTGAAAGGCTCGGGTCTTTGGAGCATGATGTATGCGTTTGTTGCGGTCGAGCCTGATGGCAATACGGTGGCTGACATCGTCTATTATGAGCAAGGGGAAACCCCGGGCTTGGGTGGCGAGGTTGAAAACCCGAAATGGCGCGCGAAGTGGGATGGCAAAAAGCTATTTAACGAACAAGGCGAGCCTGCTATCAAGGTGGTTAAAGGTGGTGCACCGAGTGATAGCGAGCACGGTATTGACGCGCTATCGGGCGCAACCCTGACCAGTAACGGTGTCGAGAAACAATTTGATTTCTGGCTAGGTGATTTGGGCTTTGGTCCATTCTTAGCAAAAGTTCGAGAGGGAGGCCTGACCAATGGCTGAAACGAAAGAACTGAAGAAGAATCTGCTGTCGCCGGTGTTAGACAATAACCCGATTGCCCTTCAGGTTCTCGGTGTATGTTCGGCACTCGCGGTGACCACGCAGATGCAGACGGCTTTTGTTATGACCTTGGCGGTGATGTTCGTTACCGCGATGTCTAACTTGTTCGTATCGCTGATCCGCAACCATATCCCGAATAGTGTACGTATCATCGTGCAAATGGCGATCATCGCGTCATTGGTTATTGTGGTTGATCAGACATTGAAGGCCTTTGTTTACGATATATCCAAACAGCTGTCGGTATTCGTTGGTCTTATCATTACCAACTGTATCGTGATGGGGCGTGCGGAAGCCTATGCGATGAAATCGTCGCCGCTGCCGTCATTTATCGATGGTTTGGGTAACGCATTGGGTTATGGCTTCGTGCTGATGACGGTTGCCTTCTTCCGTGAGCTGCTGGGCTCAGGCTCTGTCTTTGGCGTGTCTATTCTGCCTGTGGTCAGTGAAGGGGGTTGGTATCAACCAAACGGCATGATGCTGCTGGCCCCATCTGCATTCTTCCTAATCGGCTTTTTGATTTGGATTGTGCGTACCTTCAAACCAGAACAAGTTGAAGCGAAGGAGTAACAGCACATGGAACATTATTTGAGCCTGCTGGTGCGCTCAATCTTTATTGAGAACATGGCGCTGGCATTCTTCCTCGGCATGTGTACGTTCTTGGCGGTGTCCAAGAAGGTAAAAACAGCGTTCGGCCTCGGTGTCGCCGTGGTGGTGGTATTGACTATCGCAGTACCGGTTAACAATTTGGTCTATAACCTGATCCTACGTGAAGATGCACTGGTGAAAGGGATCGATCTTAGCTTCCTCAACTTTGTGACCTTTATCGGTGTTATCGCCGCATTGGTTCAGATTTTGGAAATGGTATTAGATCGCTTCTTCCCGCCACTTTATAACGCGTTAGGTATCTTCCTGCCGTTGATCACGGTGAACTGTGCCATCTTTGGTGGCGTATCATTTATGGTACAGCGTGATTACAACTTCGCAGAGTCAGTCGTATACGGCTTTGGCTCTGGGGTAGGCTGGATGTTAGCCATCGTCGCCCTTGCGGGTATCCGTGAGAAAATGAAGTATTCAGACGTGCCGCCAGCACTGCGGGGATTGGGGATCACCTTTATCTCTGTTGGCCTGATGGCATTGGGCTTTATGTCTTTCTCTGGTGTGCAACTGTAAGCCGGGTAAACTGCGAGAAAAGGAATAGTCAATGGACATTATTCTTGGTGTAGTGATGTTTACTCTGATTGTGCTGGCATTGGTATTGGTGATCTTGTTCGCCAAATCCAAGCTGGTACCAACCGGAGACGTCACAATTGATATCAATGACGATCCTGAAAAAGCGATCGTGACTCAGCCAGGCGGTAAACTGCTTGGCGCACTGGCCGGTGCTGGTGTGTTTGTATCGTCTGCCTGTGGTGGCGGTGGTTCATGTGGTCAGTGCCGCGTGAAGATTAAAGAAGGTGGTGGTGACATTCTGCCGACCGAGCTTGACCACATCACCAAAGGCGAAGCGCGTGAAGGTGAGCGTCTTTCATGTCAGGTGGCAATAAAACAAGACATGAAAATTGAGCTGCCGGAAGAAATTTTTGGTGTGAAGAAGTGGGAATGTGAAGTTATCTCTAACGATAACAAAGCCACCTTCATCAAAGAGCTTAAACTGCGCATCCCTGATGGCGAGTCGGTTCCCTTCCGAGCCGGCGGTTATATTCAGATTGAAGCGCCACCGCATCACATCAAATACTCAGATTTTGATATTCCTGAGGAATACCGAGAAGACTGGGAGAAGTTTAATCTTTTCCGTTATGAGTCGAAGGTGGATGAAGAGATCATTCGTGCGTACTCGATGGCTAACTACCCAGAAGAGGAAGGCATTATCATGCTGAACGTGCGTGTGGCAACACCACCACCACGTAATCCTGATGTGCCACCGGGTCAGATGTCATCTTATATTTGGTCACTTAAGCCAGGTGATAAGTGCACAATTTCAGGTCCATTCGGTGAGTTCTTTGCCAAAGACACCGATGCGGAGATGGTGTTTGTGGGTGGTGGTGCCGGTATGGCGCCAATGCGTTCACACATATTTGACCAGCTAAAACGTCTGAAGACCGATCGTAAGATCACCTTCTGGTATGGGGCGCGTTCGAAGCGAGAAATGTTCTACGTCGAAGATTTCGATATGCTCCAAGAGCAAAACGATAACTTTGAGTGGCACTGTGCGCTGTCAGATCCGCTTCCAGAAGATAACTGGGAAGGGGACACAGGCTTTATTCACAATGTGCTTTATGACAACTATCTGAAAGATCATGAAGCGCCAGAAGACTGTGAGTACTACATGTGTGGGCCGCCGATGATGAACGCCGCCGTGATTGGTTTGCTTAAAGACCTAGGTGTCGAAGACGAAAACATCCTGTTGGATGATTTCGGCGGGTAAACACCGACAGTCTATCTTACCGCTTAATGGCTGGCCTATGGGCCAGCCATTTTACGTATGAAACTGATGTCCAAGGACACCGCTATGAAGACGTTATGGTTACGCTGTGCATGGGTATTTGCGCTGATTGTAGGGTTACTCGGTTGTGACCGTGCTCCTGAGTTGGTGCATCTGACCGGTGAGACCATGGGAACATACTACTCGGTGAAATATATCGCCACAGAGAACACCCCATCTCAAGATAAGGTTCAAGCTGAGATTGATGCGCGTTTGGAAACGGTTAATGATCAGATGTCGACGTATCGTACCGACTCCGAATTAAGCCAGTTCAATCAGCAGAAAGCGGATATACCAATGGACGTATCACCCGCAACCGCCACGGTAGTAAAAGAGGCGATACGGCTGAATACTTTCACTCAAGGGGCGTTAGATGTCACCGTCGGCCCGTTGGTGAACTTATGGAGCTTTGGGCCAGAGAAACGCCCCGAGAATATTCCGAGCGACAAAGACATCGCCTCTCGCATGGAAAGGGTTGGGTTGTCGCATTTACAGGTTGAGGGTAACACCCTTACCAAAACCCATCCTGATTTATACGTCGACTTGTCGACCATTGCCAAAGGGTATGGCGTCGATGTGGTCGCCAATTATCTAGGGTCGCTTGGGCTCGATAATTATTTGGTTGAGATTGGTGGTGAGTTACAATTAAAGGGTGTCAATCAAGATCAAAACCCGTGGCGGATTGCCATTGAAAAACCCAGTGCTGGCGCGCAATCTGTGCAGGAGATTATTCAGCCCGGTGATATGGCCGTCGCTACCTCTGGCGATTACCGCAACTATTTTGAGCAAGATGGTGTACGTTATTCGCACATTATCGACCCCAAAACAGGACGACCCATTAATCATCACCTCGTGTCCGTCACTGTGCTTGATCCGTCTTGCATGACCGCGGATGGCTTAGCGACGGGTTTTATGGTGTTGGGACCCGACAAGGCGATGGCGCTGGCTAATCAAGCGGATATTCCGGCGTTTATGGTGGTCAAAACCGATGACGGGTTTAAAGAAATGGCCTCAGAAGCCTTTAAACCGTATTTAAACCGTTAGTGCAGGACTGCACTGGCGCCTATTACACGCATTCGGCGTGGAACTAGCGCCCAGTTTTAGCATAACTGGGCGTGACGACTAGAAGTAGGTGAGCAATTATGTCAGTTTTTCTTATCACCTTTGCTGTCTTTGTACTCGTCATTGCCGGTATGGCGATTGGTTACATTGTGCAGCAGAAAACCATCAGTGGTAGCTGTGGCGGCTTAGGGGCCGTCGGTATCGAGAAAGAGTGTGACTGCCCAGAGCCATGCGATGCGCGGAAAAAGCGAGAAGACCGCGCAGAAAAAACGCGTGAATGGAAGAAAAACCAAATAATCTAGGGACAATGCCCATCGTGGTGATTGCCACCGATGGGCTTTTTAGCGACGCAGCATAATGACCAGCTCAATAACCGGCCGTGCGAGCAAGAAAATCATCCATATCGACATGGACTGTTTTTATGCGGCCGTCGAAATGCGCGATAACCCTGCGTTGCAAACCATTCCCTTAGCGATTGGTGGGTCTGCGAATGGACGAGGTGTCATCGCCACTTGTAATTATCCGGCGCGCCGATTTGGGATCCGCTCGGCGATGGCGACGGCCCAAGCCCTCAAACTATGCCCTGGGCTAACCGTTATGCGCGGCGACATGGGTAAATACCGCCGAGTGTCTCAGCAGCTTCATGCTATCTTTCACCGCTACACTGATACCATAGAACCGCTTTCCCTTGACGAAGCCTATCTCGATGTCTCTGAAACGCAATGTTATCAAAATTCTGCGACCTTAATAGCCGAAGCCATCCGGCGAGACATTTGGCATGAATTAGCGTTAACTGCCTCCGCGGGCGTGGCACCGGTGAAGTTTGTTGCTAAAGTCGCGTCAGACAAAAACAAACCCGATGGTATTTGTGTCGTGGCGCCAGATCAGGTCGATGACTTTGTCCGTGACCTCCCTTTGCAGTCGATTCCTGGTGTGGGGCGAGTCACACTGACGAGATTGCACGAATGGAATCTTTTCACCTGCGCAGATATCCAGGCTTGCGACCAAACCGCCTTGATACAGCGGATGGGGAAATTTGGTGCCGTGCTATGGCAGCGGGCGCACGGTATTGACCCACGAGAGGTTGAAGTTGAGCGAGTTCGCAAATCCGTGGGGGTGGAGCGTACCCTATCTGAGGATATTGACCAGCTCGAGGCCTGTTTACCCTGGATAGAGCATCTTTATCAAGCGTTATTGGTCCGCTTAGAAAAAGCCGATGCCAATGGCCGAATTTGTCGGCAAGGGATCAAAATTAAGTTTAATGATTTTCAAACCACCACGGTGGCCCATCGATGCGAGTCACTTGACCGCGCGTTGTTTGATACCTTGCTGCATGAGGCGTTTTATCGTGGCGAAGGAAGACGTATACGACTGATTGGGCTATCGGTAGGGTTGGGGGACGACACTGCCCCCCAACTGAGTTTACTGGGTTAGGCCGATTTAGCGGGGATTGCCTTTAAAATCGCCTGCATTTGCTGCCAGTAATGGCCCACACTATCGATATGCACTTTTTCATCGGGCGAATGTGGGAACTTGATGGTTGGGCCGAATGAGATCATATCCATCGTTGGGTACGGCTTCTTAAACAAGCCACATTCAAGACCGGCATGAATCACCATGATATCAGGCTTACGCTGATAAATGCCCTCATAGGTGTCACGGAAGATATGCATGATTTGCGAGTCAGGATCGGGCTTCCAGCCTGGGTATGCCCCTGAGAACTCGACCGTGACATTGGCAAGACTCGCCAACGACTGTAGCATTCCTTGCATCATTTCTCTGCCCGAATCGATTAACGAGCGGATCAGAAATAGTACAGTGATACGATCCTCTTCGGTGTTGATAACCCCTAAGTTCAGTGACGTCTCCACGACGCCAGGTATATCATCACTCATTCTTACGACGCCGTTTGGTGCTGCATTTAACGCTGCTAATAAGCGAGACTGCACGGCGCGTGTCAGTGGCGCGACGGGGTTGTCACATGGCTCTAGAATGACAGTGATTTGCGGTTCAAGCTGGCCGAGCTCCGCTTTCATCAACATGGCAAAGTCATCGATCGCGGCCGCCAGTGCTTGCTGCTGATCGGCAGGGACGGCGATATCGGCAAACGCCTCTCGTGGGATGGCATTGCGCAAGGTGCCGCCGCGTAATGCAAGTAGGCGAGTATCTGTTTCTCCAAGGTGATGACTGAGCAAACGGGCCAGTAATTTATTGGCATTGGCGCGACCCGTATGAATATCGACGCCCGAATGGCCGCCTTTTAGCCCTTTGATTCCCACCGTAAAACGTGCAAGTCCTTCATCGTCTGCCTGACGCTCTATTGGAAAGTGCATACTGGCGTCGACGCCACCGGCACAGCCCATGTACACTTCCCCTTCTTGCTCCGAATCCGTGTTGAGCAAGATGTCCCCGTTTAGCCATCCTGCTTCCAAGCCAAATGCGCCATCCATTCCGGCTTCTTCATTGGTGGTGAGTAGCACCTCTAGCGGACCATGTTCGATGTCATCAGCGTCCAGTACCGCAAGGCATGAAGCCATGCCAATGCCATTATCTGCACCTAATGTCGTGCCATCAGCGGTCACCCAGTCACCATCGACATAAGGGCGAATAGGATCGCGCGTGAAATCGTGCACAGTGTGCTCGTTTTTCTGCGGCACCATATCCAAGTGGGCTTGGAGGACAACCCCTTTACGATTTTCCATTCCGGGTGTTGCCGGTTTACGAATCAATAGGTTACCCGTTTGATCCTGACGGACGTCTAGGCCGCGTCCTTTGGCCCAGTCGATAATAAATTGAGCAAGTTGCGACTCATGATAAGAAGGATGAGGAATAGCACAGATCTGGTCGAAGAATGCCCAAACGGGGCGAGGTGATAATTGGCTGATTTCAGACACGGTAGACTCCATTTTATTTTATCTATGGCCTTTTTCGTAGCAGGCCTCACTGGAATGGAAAAACAAACCCAAGGATATCACTGTCTCTATATTGACAACAGTCACCCATAGAAACCGCTTATGCCGGCTTTACTAGGCGTTTTTATTGTAATTAAATTACACATATGAATTTTTTGTGACTATGGTCACCTTAATGCTTGTAAATAAATTACCATTGGGCTATTATCTAGACATTGGCAACCAAGCTTGCCAGTTGTTCATGGAGTGAACCCGAGTATTCGCCTCCAAGGAACCGAGATAAATGTGAACAACATTGGTTTAAACTTGAGAGAGGTTAAAAATGGAAGGCATGGTATCAAGCTACTACTGGAACCAGCAGTCAGTCTATACACAAGGTTTTACATATCCGGCATCGTTCGGGTATAGCAAGTAAGTTTTACGATTCCCCCGCTCTTACAGAGTCATTTCTGATCCAGAAGCAAACGCTTTAATTCTGGCGCCGCACTATGTGTGGCGTTTTTTTTGTCTTGCTCGTCCACTGTCCAACTATACTGACTGTTTTGATAGTTATTCGTTCTAATCAGCGATAATTACGGTGATTTCGGGCTTTTTATCCTGGAAATTTCCGCCGCCGATCGGTAAGATTTGCGCCAAATTTTAGCACGCAAACGTTTTCCTTTTGTATCTCGCGATACACCACGTTTAGTTTGGGACATAACCGATGTTAGAGCGTTTATTTAAACTCAAGGCCCATGGCACGGATCTTCGCACGGAAGTGATTGCTGGGTTTACCACTTTCTTAACCATGGCGTACATCATATTCGTCAACCCATCGATTTTAGCCGAAACGGGCATGGACAAAGGCGCTGTCTTTGTCGCCACCTGCCTCGCTGCCGCAATTGGTTGTTTGGTGATGGGGATTGTTGCCAACTATCCGGTGGCGCAGGCGCCGGGGATGGGCTTGAATGCTTTCTTCACCTACACGGTGGTATTGCAAATGGGACACTCGTGGCAAGTTGCGCTAGCGGCGGTCTTTATCTCGGGCCTATGTTTTATCTTGCTGAGTGTATTGCGCGTGCGAGAATGGATTATTAACTCTATTCCCATGTCACTAAGAACCGGGATTTCTGCCGGTATTGGCCTTTTCTTAGCGCTCATCGCCTTACAAAATGCGGGGATTGTGGTCGATCATCCCGCCACCCTCGTGGCGCTCGGTGATGTCACTGCGTTCGCACCTGCAATGGCGGCTTTGGGTTTCTTCCTGACCATTGGCCTTGTGCACCGTGGCTTGAAAGGGGCGGTGATGATCGCCATTTTAGCGGTCACCGTGATTGGTGTGGTGGCCGGTGATGTGTCTTATGGTGGCGTGATGTCAGCTCCACCCAGCTTAGCACCAACCTTTATGCAGTTAGACTTTTCCGGTGCATTGGAAGTGGGTCTGGTCTCGATTGTGTTCGCATTTTTGTTTGTTGACCTTTTTGATACCGCAGGAACCTTAGTGGGTGTGGCACAGCGCGCGGAACTGCTCGACAAAGATGGTAAACTACCGCGCTTAAATCGTGCTTTACTGGCAGACAGTACCGCGACCTCCGTCGGGGCGCTTTTAGGCACGTCAAACACGACCTCTTATATTGAGAGTGTCTCCGGGGTCGCAACGGGCGGGCGCACAGGTCTAACGGCGGTCGTTGTCGGTATCTTGTTTTTGCTCGCGCTCTTTTTTGCGCCGCTTGCTGGTATGGTGCCGGCTTATGCGACCGCCGGCGCATTGTTTTATGTGGCGATTTTGATGATGTCGGGCTTGGTTGGCATCAACTGGCGAGATCTCACTGAAGCGGCACCCGTGGTGGTTGTTTGTTTGCTGATGCCGCTCACTTACTCGATTGCAAGCGGTATCGGACTTGGCTTTATTGCATTTTGTGCCGTAAAAACCTTTGCGGGCAAAGGGCGAGAAGTCCCTGTCAGTATTTGGATTTTGGCGGGGTTGTTCTTACTCAAGTTCGTTTTCTTGGTGTAAAACAGCTGTCCGCATTTGATGTTATAACAAGGCGAGAGTCGCCACGAGGTTTTCACCATGAGCAATAAGTTTATTATCACTTGGGACAATATGCAGATGTACACCCGTCAATTGGCGGAGAAGTTGCTGCCCGCAGAGCAATGGAAGGGAATTATTGCCGTCAGCCGCGGGGGCCTCGTGCCTGCTGCCATACTGGCGCGTGAGCTGGGTATTCGTCATGTCGATACTGTGTGTATCTCAAGTTATGACCATGATCATCAACGTGATATGCGTGTGGTGAAGCAAGCGCCCGGTGATGGTGAAGGCTTTATCGTGGTCGATGATCTGGTGGATACCGGTGGGACCGCAGAAATGGTCCGCCAGTTATATCCGAAAGCCCGTTTTGTCACCGTCAGTGCCAAGCCGGCTGGGAAGCCTTTGGTTGATGACTATGTGGTCGACATTGCCCAAGACACTTGGATTGAACAGCCTTGGGATATGGCGGTCAGTTATATTGATCCCATCGCCAAGTAAGTCATTCATGCTCGCACCTTTAAACGCCGCGTGATCACGCGGCGTCAGACTGCTGACAAAGGTCTAGCTTTCGAGCTAGACCTTTGATCT
>NZ_PXUD01000066.1:0-20267 GCF_003390965.1 Salinivibrio sp. HTSP | reverse complement strand
GTTTTGGCGAGCGCGGTGTAGATCTCTTTCAAGCTCAAGTCATATTGCTGAGACATTTTCGAGTTCGCCAGCGCAATACCGTCATAGCCGATTTTGATTTCAACAATGTCGTCCACGCCGTTTGATTTACAACGGTCAATTTCCGAGCTTTTGATTTTACGTGATGCGTTAGTGATGTCTGGCGTGTTTTCACCCACACCTGCACAGAACAGCTTAAGACCGCCGCCTGAACCGGTTGATTCGATTTTTGGTACTGAGTATTGCGACGTGCGACCGAAGCGCTCAGCAACTACAGTAGCAAAAGGGTAAACGGTAGAAGAGCCAACGATGCTAATGTAATCACGGTTTGCGGCCGTTGCGCTACCTGAGGCCAGCACGGCCATTGATACTGTAGTAGCTGCAAAGAGAGCTTTAAGTTTCACATCAACCTCCAAGTCGATTATTTAAGTTAGTGCTGTGCAAATCAGTTTATCTACACATAACGAAGAACTCGGTTAACGGGGAGACACATTAAGAGCACAAAGTGACAGTTCCTTTATGCAATCATGAAGGTTTGATGACAGCGCCACGCATTGGTAACAGATTCAAAAGTTGTTTTTACCACGCTGGCGCTGAACACATGGCGGGCTAGGATAAACGCATCCAGGGCTGATGCGCGTCGACGAGATGCGCCGATAAACGTCCTGTCTTCCACTTTTTAGATGAGTAAAGGCAATGATAGATGCCAAAGACAATGTCCCGTTAGACGCGCGTGCCGACGCGTTCCCGATGCATAACGATACCGCGCCGAGTAAGCCAGTGGTTTTGTTTTTGTGCGATGGTGAGCATGGCGTCTCCTTGATGGCCGCCGCCGTGATGAAAAGTAAAGCGAGCAGCTTTTTTGATGTTTACTGCGCACATACATCCAGCACCATGCATACTGCACAAGCGTCAAAAGCGTTAATTCAGTTTCAACTCTCAACGTCCGGGATCATGCCGTCCCCGCTGGCGGAGCTGAGATTGACGTATGTTGATTATCTAGTTGCCGTGAATCCAGCCGCCGTACAATCTGGACTCCCCTTGCCCCGTTACGGAAAATTTGTGCCTTGGGATGTGACCGAACACAGTGATGCCGGCTTGGTTGCCGTGCTCCGGGAGGTGAATAAAAGCATCAACTATTTTTTATCTTTGTATTTATTTCGTTGAGATATTTGTTTCGCTACTGCGTTTGCGGCGGGAATAAAAAGTGCGCGCCATTCGCGCACTTTCTGTTGGTGGATGGTGTTGGTGGGTACAGTTATAACCTAAAGGCTTCCGCTTGCTCTTTAATACTGGCGTTTTCTTTTTCCAAGCGTTCATAGGCTTGACGGGTTTGCTCTGCGGTCTCGGCAAGTGACTCTGCCGCTTGGTGAATCGCCGACACATTTCGGTTCAGATCCGCCGCTGCTGTGGTTTGCTCTTCGGTCGCGGTAGCAATCGCACCGGTCATTTCAGATACCTGCTGCGTCGCATCATTAATGGTGTTGATCGCTTCTGCCGCATGCTTGGCATCATCCAGTCCTTTTTGCGTCAAGGTTTGGCTATCGCTCATCACTTTGTAGGCCTGACGCGCTTTGGTTTGCAGTCCTTCAATGATCTGGTTGATCTCATCGGTCGATGATTGGGTTTTGGTTGCCAACCCTCGTACCTCATCAGCCACGACCGCAAAGCCTCGACCCGCTTCGCCCGCGCGAGCCGCCTCAATAGCCGCGTTGAGCGCGAGCAAGTTGGTTTGCTCGGCGATGGTACTAATCACTTCCGAGACTTTACCGATATTTTCGCTGTCTTCGGTTAACGCCTCAATCACTTGCGAGGCTTCGTTAACTTGATCTTTAGCCGCCACGCTTTGCTGATACGATTGCTCAAACGTTTGTCGGCCTTGCTCTGCGTATTCACGCGATTTATCAGTATGTTCCGCCGCATTGACAGTGTTACTGGCCACTTCACCAAAGGTAGACTCCATCTGCGTCATCGCGCTCGCAAGCTGTGAGAGTTCACCACGCTGTTGCTCAACGCTATTCACGGTATGGCTCACCTGGGTCGATAGCTCATCACTGACCGTTTGTAATCGCTTAGTGCCTTTCACTAACGACCCTATCAGCTCGGTAATGCTTTCTTGCATTTGCGCAAAGGTATTCGCTGCTTGTCCCAGCTCGTCGCGGTTGAACGTATCGAGATCCAACCGTTGGGTAAGATCACCGCTTTCCACCCGCTGCATCTGAGTAACTAGCTTCGCCAGCGGCCCACGTATTCGCTGTTGTAGCAATAACGCCACACCCGCCATCAGCACAACCAGAGCAATAATCACGGCAATACCAATATAAATGAGACGCTCAATTTTTTCCGATTCTCGCGTCTTTATCGCGTTGGCTTGGTCTTCCAACGTCTGTTGCAATGTGGCGAGATTCGCGACTATCTGGTCAAACGGCGCCAACATGGGGCCTAACATTTTACGGCGCGCATCATCAATTCGCCCGTTATCAATAAGCGAAATATAATCGTTTTGCATCTCACGGTAATTGTTCAGGCGCGTTTCTATCGTGGCCACGGCCTCTGTATTACTGTCACTTACCGTAAGTGCTTTCATTCGGTCAAGTGCTTCACCAACCTCTTGATCGTTGCGCTCTATTTTCACCAAAATATCGCGATGCGCTTGTTTGTCATCGGTTAACCCGTAATCGAGTGCGAAACGGCGATAAGTGACGGTATAATAACGCAAGTCAGACACAGTGCTCAGCAGGCGAACATTACGCTCTACCACATCATTAAACTGTGCCTTGACCGTGTTTATTTGGCTGAACAAGTACGCCCCGCTCGCCGCAACGGCCATGCCTAGAACAAGAAACACTACTCGTAAATACTGTATGATCGTCATTGCTTACTCCGCTACCCTCAATACCATTAATAAAATAATTGTTTTTTTGCGCGCGAAGTAGCGGGTACGGCCTATTGCTGCAATAGGTTCATTCTCGGTAGGGTTTTTCTCGCGTTGTTTGCATCCTCATCATCACCAGGGTTATAACACCAGCAGCAATAAACCGTGGCACACAACGACACCTGCAGTCAGACGACCACGCATGGTTTGATAGGCAGAGAACGTGTCTTCACTCTCGCTTTTTCGGATCCATTTTTCCGCCAGCCATACCGCTAAATAACCGGTCGCAAGCAGCCCAGTCGCGATCAGGTATTGGGTCGCGCCTTGAATAAGCGCCCCCCAAGCCAAGAGTGCAAACAGGTTGCTCAGCAATAACGCATTACGGCTAAGTTTATGGGAAAAGTGATCGATGCCATTGCCCCATAAAACGCCGGATAAAAAGCTTAAAATTACCGCGCTATAGCTCAAAAAAAGCTGCTCGCCACTGAGACCGAATAAGGTCAGATCGGCCCAGGTGACGAGCACACCGCCAATAAAAGGAAGCAAGCCAAGGTACCCAAGTTGCAGCATGGTACCGCGCGAAGCGGATTGTGGTTTCATCATCTCACTCCTAGACACTCTATTAAGATTTTTATTAACCCTAAGTGTACGAAGACAATCCGCCGCTGGCCGTCTTATCGACACATTTCGCTGCTTTTCTCAACACCTCGACCTAACATAATGTGATTATCGGCTCTTTTTTTTGCAAAGGATGCTTGTGTTGCGTAAATTGTTGCGCGTTTTGTTGTTATAAAAGGACTGATTCATGTCAACGCGAAGTACGTCGGATGCGAGCAATGCGAATACATTGCAGCATCCATTTGCCGATTGCGTCACACAGACCGGCCTGTTTAAAGGTGTTCATAAAAATATGATGATCGCCGCCACGCTCCTGGTTTGTGTCTTCGTGTTTTTTACCGGATTTAATACTGATTTAGCCGGCCGTGTATTTGCTGCGGCACGTGGCTGGGTGGAGTCGACCTTTGGTTGGTATTACATGTTGGTGTTGGTGCTGTTACTGGTCGCCAGCTTGACGATTGCCGTCACGCGTTTAGGAAACATTCGGTTAGGTGATGACGACGACCGGCCTGAGTTTAGCACCTTCTCGTGGCTATCCATGTTGTTTTCCGCGGGTGTCGGCGTTGGCATACTGTTTTTTGGGGTAGCCGAACCCACGCTCTACTTTGATACAAGTGGTGCGTTCGGCTACCCCAACAACCCGTATGCAGATATGGCCGGAGCCACCACCATGGGCTTTGATCGCGCGGCGGATGCCTTGCGTGTCACCTATTTCCATTGGGGCTTTCATGGCTGGGCGGTGTATGTGATTGTCGGCCTCGCGCTCGCCTATTTCTCGTTTCGGAAAAAGCTGCCTCTCGCACTGCGTTCCACGGTGCACCCGTTGATTGGTAATCGTATTTACGGGCCCATCGGCCATATTATCGATATCTTAGGGGTACTTGGCTGCGTGTTCGGCGTCGCCACCTCGCTGGGTCTCGGTGTCAGTCAGATTGCCGTAGGGCTTGACCGTCTATTTGGCGTCGACCCGGGCGTGACGACGCAAGTTATCCTCATTGCTCTGATTTCTGTGGCGTCCATCTTGTCGTCTCTCTCCGGGGTCGGCAAAGGGATCCGAATCATTTCTGAGTGGAATATTATCGTCTCAGCGTTGGTGATCGCCTACTTTTTATTCGGCGGGCCTACGGCTTGGTTAGTGCAGATCTTTGGCGCTTCACTGAGCGACTATTTGGTCGAATTCATTCCGATGGGGCTGTGGTTCCCAGAGGCGCAAGGTCCCACCGCGTGGCAAAACGCTTGGACCATTTTCTATTGGGGCTGGTGGATTGGCTGGGCGCCCTTTATTGGCTTGTTTATTGCGCGTATTTCTCGCGGCCGCACCTTACGCGAGTTTGTGGTTTGCGTGCTGTGTGCGCCAACACTGATGATTTTTGCTTGGCTGGCGATTTTTGGTGGTAACGCCTTACATCAAGAGCTTGTTGCCGATGCTGGGATTGGCACCGCCGGCATTATTGATTTGGTCAATGGTTGGGACTTACCGGCGGCGCTGTTTGCCACCGCTGATGGCATTACCGGTGGCGGGATCTGGGGTTGGATTCTCAACGCCATGATGATCTTCTTGCTGTTTAGCTGGTTTATTACCTCGTCAGACTCAAGCACCCTCGTGCTGACCACGATTTTGTCGATGGGCAATGACAATCCGCCCAAACGCTTTCGAGTCTTCTGGGGCACTATGATCGGTGCCGTCGCCGCGGTATTGTTGGTCGCCGGTGGCTTACGCGCCCTACAAACCGCGAACATGGTTACCGCCCTACCCATCAGTGTGTTGGTGATCTTAATGACCATCAGCGTGATGAAGTCTTTACTGGCAGAGTCGGTGGGTAAATCCACCGCCTCGACACCATCCAAAGCGAGTCGCTAGCGCGCACTCTCAGACTAACAGCGCCACCCTATGCGGTGGCGCTGTTCTTTGCGGCGAAGCTCAAGACGCTGATGGAGCCTCAACGGCCATCGCCAGCACACTCACCGGATGTAAGGCTTCCAGCGACGTGTTTTCTTCAATTTGCCATTTACAGGTTTCACAGTCGGTGATCGCAAAGTCGGCTTCTGCAGCTTTAATCTGAGCAAACAAACCACTACCGATGGCAATCGAGGTTTGATAGTTCTCGGTTTTAAAGCCGTAGGTGCCTGCCAAACCACAACACTCGCTATCGAGCACAATCACCTCTAATCCCGGGATCATACGCAATAGCTCAATGGTAAACATCGCATTACCACTGCGCTCCAAGTGACAAGGGGTATGATAAACCACCCGCTTGTTAATTGGGTTGAGCTTGGGCATCTCGCCATTCATGGCCGCTTTGAGTAAAAAGCGAGTCACAAAGCTGATTTGCCCAGCGACCTCGCTGTTATCCACTCCCAATACGTGGGGATACTCTTCTTTGAGTGTCAGCGCACAGGATGATGAGGTGGCGATCACTGGGCGCTCGTCGGCAACAGAATCGGCAATCATCGCGGTATTGGCGGTCGCGTTGCGGCGCGCTTTATCGTAAAAGCCATTAGCAATTAGAGGCACACCACAGCACTTATGTTTCTCGAGCAATTGCACGCCATACCCCATCGCATTCATCACTTTCACCAAGTCTTTACCAAGCTGCGGGTTGTTAAAATTCACATAACAGCCATGGAAGTAACTGACTTGTTTCGGATATTCAGCTTGTGCCGCCGCTTGGCTTTTCATCCAACGCCGAAAGGTGCCAAAAGAATACTTGGGTAGAGATTTATGTTTATCCACCCCAATCGTGGCATGCATCACCGTTTTCACTGGTTTCAGATCCGTCATCACATTTACCAGTGGCGCGACTGGATTAGCTAGCGTGCCAAACAAGTCGGTGTGGCTGAGCACGTAATCACGCATCAGCTTGGGGTTGATGTTTTTCTTGCCGTGTTTGCCGCGCGCTACCGCAATGATATCGCCAATTTTTACCCCGGATGGGCAGGCGGTTTCGCAGCGTTTGCAGTTGGTGCATAGCTTGAGCAGGTCATCATAATACTCAGGATTTTTGATCCGCAGGCGCTCACCATCCGGGCCACATTCTTTGGGGCCAGGATACGCCGGGTTCGCTTTCGACACCGGACAATACACTGTGCACACTGTGCATTTAATGCATTGGTCAAAGCTGGTGGGTTGCGGCGCATGGTCGCTATAGTCACGCTGTTTAAGCCATTCAGTTAGCATGGGACGTCTCCTTAGCGTTCGCCATCACGGCGAGCGCACGTTGCGCGGCGGCGTAGCCAGTAGCGATCGCGACGCCACCGCCACAGCCTTCATAGACAGGATCGTAACCACTGAGTACCGCGCCACACACAAACAGATTTTGACAGCGTTTGCCGCGTGCGGTGGGCCGCAGTTGGTTGTCGGTGTTGATGCCAAACGCCATAAAGGGATGGCTTTGCTGACTAAAAAAGTCGTCGTTGCGCCATTCGCTGCGGTCAGGGCTTTGTACCATATCTAACCCCAGTGTTGGCTCGCTAACTTGGGTGCGATCCGCATTCAAGCCGCGGCTAAAATAGCTACCCGTGGCCAAGATCACCGCCTCTGCGGTTAACGGAATATCCTCTAACTGACGGGTATGTAATGCGGTGAGGCGGCCACTGTCGTCAAACTCGCCGCTGGTGACTTGATCACCGCGCAGCAACATGCCACCTGCACTGGCAAACGCGCGCTGCAGGGCCTCTTCTATTCGAATCCCGAGTAACGAAGGCGGCATGGTGGGCACTTCATGGAAGCAACGATCGGTGCGCTGTTTAAGTGCATCCATACCCTGCTCGCCCGCAACGTTGGCAATGATGGCAGGCAAAATCACGAGCTCATCCGGTCCAGATTGCGCGATTAACTGCTCGCACAGGCTGTCAAAGGCGTTAGGCTCGGCCAGTAAGCGTGACAGATCAACCGAGCGCAATTCATTGCGGTTACGGCGCAAACGCTCCGCACCAGGAATCGAAAGCGTGATGGTGCGACTCGGGCAGGAGGCAAAATCACGCTGCGCGGTAATGGTGTCTTTGGCTAACGTCGGTTGCGCATCGCGATAGCCGTCAATGGCGGCAAAACAGAGACCCGAAAAACGGCGCGGGCCACGATGTTGATACACGTGCCCTTGCGATAACCACGTCGGACGCACGGTGCCCAGCGGCGTGATCCGGCCATGATTGGCGTTGTCTTCTTGGTGATACAAACACACTTTTTGCGCACTGAGTTGCTGTTGGAACCAGGTTAACGAATCGGTGATCTCATCAAGGCTCACCTTGGCATAAGGGTGCTCAGGATGCTGGCGCACCAATTTGGGAATCGCCTCAAACGGTTGGGTAACCGGCTCACCATTAGGAAAATGGCCCAGCACATCAATTGAACCCGAGGAAAAATGCAGTGCACTTTGTCCCGCACTGATCATTACCGTTTTTTTGCCGGCTTCCAATGCACGTATCGCTGCCGTATACCCAGCAATGCCACCGCCAATCACCGCAATATCATAGTGAATCATTGTGAGACCTCCTGATCGACAGCTTGAGTGGACACTTGCTCATTCATTTCCGTTTTTGATTCCTCGCTCGACGACTTAGGCACATCACCGGCGCCAAATAATCCTTGATAAATCCAGTAACTAAATTCGGCTTCGCGTAAAGCGTCCCCCCAGAAGATAGGCTTGACGCCCTTCCAGCGCTCTTCAAGAAAGTCCACCAGCAGCCCAGCACTCGCTTGCCCATCTAATCCTCCGCACTCACTGAATAAGCTGGCGGCGCGATAACTGCACAACTCGCCCTGACACGGCCCCATTCCAAGACGGGTGCGACGGCGTAAATCAGTGATGTTTTTTGCATCCAACGATTGAATGGCATAATTCACCTCGCCTTTGGTCACCATTTCGCATTCGCAAATCACCGCTTGGCTGTCGTCACTTTCATCCAAGAAATGGCTGACGCGTTCGCCATGGCGATAATAGGCGGATTGATAGACGGGTTTGACCAAGCTTGCACTGGCTTTGCTAATCCCTTTGGAGGGCTCAGAGCCTGGTAGTGGCCGTGCCGCGGTTTGGCAGGCATTGCGGTTACCCAGTTTTTCAGCCACCAAATCTGTGGCTTGCTCGGCCATCAGTCGATAGGTCATGAGTTTGCCACCGGTTATGGTGATCAAACCGTCAAGGCCATCGCGCGCTTGGTGGTCAAGCAACACGATGCCGCGGCTAATATTACGACCACTGCCATCATCGTCCACCGAGACCAATGGACGTACGCCTGCATAAGCCCGTAACACCCGAGTATTGGCCATGATGGGAGCCAGCTTGGCGCCCTCGCGCATCAGCACATCCACTTCTTGTGGCGTCACCGCCAACTTATCAATTTGGTCGTACTCAATATGCTCGGACGTCGTACCAATTAAGGAAATAGTATCGCCAGGCACCAAGATGTCCGCATCGGCCGGTTTGCGACAGCGGTTGATCACCCGATTATTAATACGGTAATCGAGGATCAGCAGTGAGCCCTTGGCAGGAAACATTTTGATGTTGAGATCGGCATACTCACAGATAGTCTGGCCCCAAATCCCTGCCGCATTGATCACTTGCTGGGCCATAATCGAAAAGCGCTCACCCGTAAGAGTGTGGATACAATGAACCCCTTGTACCGTCGCGCCTTGGCGAATTAATCCAGTGACTTGGGTATGATTAAATACCTTGCCGCCATGCTCTTTACCGTCTAACACATTTGCCGCACACAAACGAAAAGGGTCAACCGTGCCATCGGGCACTTGCACGGCGCCTATCATCGCCGGGTTAGCATTGGGCTCTAGAGCGAGCGCCTCATGCGGTGTGAGTTTTCGTGTCGGAATACCGGCTTTATCACAACTGGCGATAAAGGTGTCTTGGTAGGCCAGATCGTCTTCCGGCAAGGTAATAAACAGCCCCTTGGTATCTTCCACGCAATGACGCGCCACGGATTTAAGAATGGTGTTTTCTTGGATGCATTCGCGTGCCGACTCGGTATCCGTGACCGCGTAACGAGCCCCAGAGTGCAACAATCCATGGTTGCGACCCGAAGTGCCTGCCGCAATATCGTCACGTTCGAGCAAAATGCACGAGATGCCGCGAAGCGCACAATCGCGCATGATGCCAGTGCCGGTCGCACCGCCACCAATGATGACCACATCCGTTTCAATATAATGGCGAGTTGGCATGGGGCCTCCTTGTTACTTTATCGTAACCAGAGTGTGGCATTTCCCGTGCAACAATGACGGCGACAACATCACACTATGCGCGAAAGCGAAAAGGAAACTGCGGCTTGTTTGATTTAGGACAAACTTTTCAGTGGCGGATAGCGCGCGAATGGTGACACGGCAAATGAGCACTACAAGAAACCAGGCCACGTTTATCCGCCATTTGAGGAAAACACCTAGGGATAGCATAGTCGTGAAAAAGAAGACAAAGAAGACAAAGCCGCCATGCTCGAAAACGCGCATTGTTAATACATTGTGTATTTATTGGCTATTATTGCCCGATCTCAAATGTTGTCGAGTCATGGTGGCGCGATAACACAGCGCCACCACGAAGCATAATCCCGCCGGAAACAACAAGGCCGTAAAGTGGAAATGCGCAAATAACGCCGCCCCTACCACGCCGCCAACAATAAACCCCGACGCAATCAGTAAAAACAGCATCAGTTTACGCTTATCAACGCGGTTACCGCGCAGCTTGCCGCCCAACATTAAGCCTAAATCGGTGACAATACCGGTTAAATGGGTTGAGCGTACAATCGCACCACTATAGGTGGTCGCCATCGCATTTTGCAGGCCACAAGCCGCCGATGCCGCCAGTTGACCAATGGCAAGGCCGCGGGACAAAAAATAAAACGCCACCACAATTAACCCGGCTTCAACAAAGAGTGCCGAGTCATAATGGCGGCCCAGCTTTAGCGTGCTGCCATGCAATAAGCAGCCGGACACCGCAGCACCAAGGAAAAAGGCCAACAATAAGCCACCCAGCTGAACAACGTGCATCCACTGGCCCGCAAACAGCCCCGAGCCAAATTGCGTCGCAGTGCCTGATACGTGTGAGACGGCTTGGTGTTCAAAGCCCAACAAGCCGATCGCATTGATGGTGCCGGCGATCAGTGCCAACACGAACGCCCCGGATTCAACCCACCGAGGCAAACGGGTAATCATTGGCTTTCCTTGCGTTAGTTAGTCGATGACGATGCTGGCGGGTCGAGCCTATCAAGTTGGTTATGACGGATCATCGCTTGCAACTCTTCCACATAGGCCTGCCCACGCTCAGAGTAGCGCCCTAATCCATTGGCGAGCACCGCGCCTGAAAGCGTTTTGTTTTGCTCTCGCAGACGGGCGCGGATCTCGCGTAGCCCTTGATACGCGGCATGGGTATTCAAGTTATTGATGTAGCTTTGTACCGAGGCTTGTGGGTCATCAAAGGCTGCCACTTCGTGCACTTTCCCTTCCGCACGTTGCTTGGGTACCAGTCCACATCCTTTGCTGAAGCACCACTGTCCGAAGTAGTTATTCCCTTCACGCGCAAACCGCGAGGTGCCCCATGCACTCTCATTGGCCGCCTGCGCTAATACCAACGACGGCGGAATGATGTCTACCCGTTGGATCAGCGCCATCCAGTCTGCTTCTTGGCCGACATCAAACTCGGCTAGCTCATACTGATCGGCGAGCGCTTGAACGCGTTTTGTTTCTCGGCGGCTTAACTCACTTTGACGCGTGTGCCATGCCGTTAACGCGGTGCGATCCGCCAAGATTTCGCTGTTAATGGTATTCACGACAGGGGTGAAGTAATCAAAAAACGCCTGCTTACGCTCAGCCCCCGCCGCAAAGGATTGAAAATCGGGCACAAGCGGGGCTTTGGGCTGCTGGCGCGAAACCAAAATGGTGACGGTCACGGCAAAAATCGCCATGCCAATAAAGACGAAGGTACGGTGTTTCATAGTGCCCCTAGTGTTGTCGATGTGGGCGCTATTATACGCGAAATACCTGACGGCGACGAATGCCGCCCTATTAGCTTAGCCCTGGCAGCGTGACATCATGTTTTTATGGGTAAGAGCACCCGAAAACATGCGCCGCCTAAATCACTATGATCAATCTCAACATGACCGCCGTGGCGGGTGACAATTTGTTTAACGATCGCCAGCCCCAAGCCATAGCCTGAGCGCTTTTTATCGCGGGAACGATTCGCACTGTAAAAGGCATCAAAAATAAACGGCCAGTGTGATGGATCCACCCCCTCACCATCATCATGTACGGCAATCACAAGCTGTGTGTCCTCGCAATAGACACGCACGGCTATTTGACGAGTCGCATACTTCTCCGCATTACCGATTAAATTGGTGATCACTCGTTTGAGCAGGTGTGGATCGGCCTCAACACTAGGCAAGTCTTGCGGGGCATCCAAGCTCACGGACTTAGTGCTGAGCGTTTGCCAACGCGGCCATTCTTCTTGTAGCCACATCGCCGTATTCAATCTTTCCGGGCTAAAAGGTGTATTGGGGTGATCAACACGTGCCAAATAAAGAAGCTCATCAACTAATCCTGCCATTTCATCCGTATCTTCAACGATACTGACGATTTTTTGTTGCTGCTTGCGGTCCAGTTGGCTCTCACTCAACAATTCAGCTTGCCATTGAATTCGGAATAAAGGAGAGCGCAATTCATGCGCCACCGCATTGGTTAGCGCTCGGCGACTACTGACCAAACTGGCAATTCTGTCTGCCATATGATTAAAGGTCGCGTTCAAACTCCCCACGGTATATTGACTCTTTGTTGACGCCCGCGCGTCTAAATTGCCGTTGGCAAATTGAAGAGCCGCTTGCTCGAGTGACCGTACTCGGCGGCTGAGAAACCGCACCATGAAAAAACTGTAGAGAGCAAAACCAAAAAAGAGAAAAACGAACAATAGATCTTCATTAAACGCAATGGCCCCGTGTAGCTCAGAGTCTACCGCGGTTTGTAGACTATAGATTTGCGCCTTATCGTCGAGACGGAACCACAAGGTTTCGTTTTTATCATCAAAAACGGCCGAGGGGTCAAGTTGATGGGAAAATGCCTCCTTCAAATGAGCCGGAATCTTGCCAAGTTCGTGTACCGATAATGAATACTCAACGTTATCGGCATACCCCTTCAGCGCACCTAAAGCTGCTTGCGTTCCCGCCTGTGACTCAATCAGCGCTACCATATCAACGACACTTTCAGCCTGTCGCTTCGCCAACGTTGCTTCATAGTTTTCCGTCAGTTCATACACGAGGTATTCGTAGGTCAATGAGCTCGCCATAAAAATGACGACCAGCCCAAAGAAGAACTCTAAATATATCCGACGCATTGCTCACCACTCATACAGACTTCTACCACGCACTTACCATGCATCAGGCACAAACAAGTAACCCTTTCCCCGCACTGTGATAATTTTTTTAGGGTTGGAGGATGTATCACCCAGCTTTTTTCTCAAGGTCACAATTTTATTATCTATCGTCCGGTCAACACCGTCATACTCAATACCTCGTAATGCACGCGTTAACGTCTCTCGTGTGTGCACCTCGTCAGGCTGACTGGCCAGGTGCCAAAGCAATGCAAATTCACTGTCTGTTAATGCGATAGGCTCATCATTTAATGAACAGTAGCGTCTTGCCTCATTGAGCGCCAAGACACCATAATTAAGGACACTGGGCTTGGGTGCGAGCACTGCTGCGTCGTCTCTAAGCTGGCGTAGTTGCACTCTTACACGAGCCATCAGCACCCGAGGCTTAATCGGTTTACTGATAAAATCGTCCGCGCCCACCTCTAGGGCTGCCACATGGTCAAAATCATCATCACTCGCGGTTAGCATCACAATTCTTCCTCTAAACCCATCACGGATTTGTCGGCAAATTGTCAGTCCATCGTCACCGGGTAGCATTAGATCGAGTAGAACCAAGTCAGGTTGTGCGGACAAAATGTATTCAGCCGCCCCTGTCCCTTCAGCGAGTGCCGTGACGCGATAGTCTTGTGTATCAAAATACTCTGTCAGCATTTCTCGCATTTTGGGGTCATCTTCGACAACCACCAAGTGTAGTTTCTCTTCCATTAATCTTGACCTAGAAAAATAAACAAACCAAAAGCCTTGGTATCAATCATTAATAACTCTGTGCGTCTACAGGCATGCCTATCAAGACAGTCATACGACAAACCATGACACTCTGCAGATACATTACCGCGTTCTTCAGCCGTAAAGTACCACTCAAACGTTCCCCCTTTAAACGAACGTTCCAAAAAGCAATGACTATAAGTCATACGTTCTTAAAAAACACCTACGACGAATAATAGGTTATTTACAATGAAAAAATTAGCACCTTTCGCTTTACTGATTCTCGCACCAGCGGCTTATGCCTCTTCTTATATGGGGATGGAATTCGGGGCTGGTAGCGCTGATGTGAGTGGCTTAGATAGCAGCGAGTTCAAAAGTGATCTCGAGGACCGAGGAACCGTCAAGCTATATGGCGGTAAGTATATCACTGACTCAGTGCGCGCTTACGGCTACTGGCAGTCGGGCGCGTCGAGTAAATCGACCGTGAAAGCAGGAGATGAAGAGCTGTCGTTGGAAAATACTGATTATCAATTCGGTATGGGCTTAGACTATATTCACGAGTTCACTGACAATTTGTACGGTATTGCTGGTGGTACGCTAGGCTATCAACGCAGCAAGCTAGAAATTAAGGACAAAGATGCTCTGGGGACTGACAACTATAACCTCAGAGACTCTGGCCTAGCGAGCGACGTCAATCTCGGCCTTGGGTATCGTTTTAACTCCGGTATCGCTTTGGAAGGCGGTCATAAATACGGCTTAACGAAACAAAAGTATGCGGAAGGTATTTCCTTCAAGAACCCAAGTGTGTTTTATCTCGACGTTAACTATAAATTCTAACAACACGCTCACAGACGACAGTTGGCTAAACTTACGCGGACAGACCGTTTAAGCTAAGACAAAGACACTATCTCACCCCTTATCCAAATAGGCATCTACTCAGTGGGTGCCTATTATTCTTTCATTAGCAATGACAACGAGGCGTGACAAGCGATGGCTAGTCAAATATCAGTTCTAAGTGTCAACTCGACCAGCCGTTAACATGGCGGCCGATTCATAGCACGCTTATCATAGTTAACTGCTTGCCCCGTAAATAATACTTGCCTGTTCCTCTGCCTATATTCGCTGTCGAGTGTTTTCGCCTAATGTAACATTTTGTTACTTTTTCTAGGCACCATGAGGTTGCTCACTTTAACAAGGGGCCATTTCACCATTGTTATTACACGTCAATTGGCGACACATTCGCGGCTTTTCTCTGACTCACGCGCTAGGATGCCCATGAAAAACATTTTATTTTTACCCATTGCGATGTTTGCGTTCGGCATGGATGCATATGTCGTGGCGGGCATTATTCCGGAAATTTCCACCAGTTTTCAGATCACTGAAGCGCAAACCGCACAGATGGTCACAGCCTTTACGTTATGCTATGCCCTTTCCGCACCCATACTGGCGACATTGTTGGCAGGCTTTCCGACCAAAAAGGCACTCGTGCTATCGATGCTGGTGTTTATCGCCGCTAATCTTGTCACCATTTTCAGCACGCACTTATCCATATTACTGGCAAGCCGCGCGCTAGCCGGCATAGGGGCAGGCATTTTCTCGCCTTTAGCCGCGGCAAGTGCCGCCTCTTTGGTGCCAGCAGAGAAAAAGGGGCGTGCATTAGGGCTGTTGTTGGGTGGTATGAGTGCGGGTACCGTTGTTGGGGTTCCCGTCGGTCTCGCTCTCGCCACTTGGCTTGGATGGCAAGGCGTGTTTGCCGTCGTGATCGGTATCGCGCTCATTGGGCTTATTGGCGTGGTGCTGGGTATTCCTCAGATCTGTGTCGCCCCGCCGCCATCGCTAAAAGCACGCGTCGCGTTACTCGCCAGTCGGTCCGTGTCTGCCACCATTAGTGTCACCTTCTTGACGGCTGTCGCCAGCTTGGGGCTCTATTCTTATCTCGCACCTGTGATTACGGGCATCACACAACAAACCAACCTCACGCCATATTTATGGGTTTGGGGCCTAGGCGGCATGGTAGGCAGCTTCACCATCGGCCATTTAATTGACTGGGTAAAACGTCCAAGGACAATCCTGCTCAGCGTCCTGACGCTCATGTTCGTCGCCATCTTCAGCATTCCGAGTAGCTTGCCGTTGCCCTCAATCATTACCTTTGTACCATTCTTTTTATGGGGTGCGGCCGGTTGGTCGTCGCTCGCGCCACAGCAACACACGCTAATTAGCCTCCAGCCGGAGCAAAGTGCCGCCGTTGTCGCACTCAATAGTTCATCAAACTACCTTGGTGGTGCGGTGGGTACCCTTTTGGGTGGGCTGTGGCTCGGCCACGGGATTTCCGTGATTCAGCTTGTCTACGCTGCCGCCGCGGTAGCGGCCGTAGCCATCGTTATTCAGGTTGGGATTCTGCGCCAAAGCGCCAACGCCGTGACAAAGGAGTGCAAAAGCATCTAGCCTGCTAACAATCAACTCGGCTCATATTTCAAACGTTGCGTTTACTCGCCTCCATAGGCAGGAATGCTACAGGTGGTGGTGTTGGCACCCGATAACAATGAGTTATATCCTCAAAATGTGTTTGCTTGCAGCAAGCCAGCAACCCGCTACCTCTTACGTGATGCTTGCTCGTCTGTCGTGTGGTCTTGTGCGTGTTCTGGTGGTGCAAACAAGCACTGCCATCGTTGCCGAAAACTTAGATCAGGCTGCGTGACATCGCGCCACATTTGTTGCCATTCTGCAAAGGTCACCACCAGAGGGTTGAAACTGTTTACTGGCTTGGGGATCCCATAGCGCACCGGTTCAGATTCCGGCTCGAAGGTGCCAAATAATTTGTCCCAAATGATCAAAATGCCCGCGTAGTTTTTGTCGATGTACTGGGGGTTCACGCCATGATGAACGCGATGATGAGACGGGGTGTTAAAAATCCACTCCACAGGCCCGAGTGTCTTTATCCATTGAGTGTGGACAAAAAACTGTAACCCTAAATTCAGCAGCACAACAAACACCACCCATTGCGGCGGAAACCCAATCACCACCAGCGGCAGCCAAAACAGCCACATCCCTGCCAGCGGATACATTAAGCTTTGGCGAAACCCGGTGCTAAAGTTCATCCGCTCTGAGCTATGATGCACCACATGCGCCGCCCACATCCAGCGAACACGATGGCTGGCGCGGTGGAACCAGTAGTAACAAAAATCTTGTGCGACCATCAGCAACAAAAACAGGCTCACCGACATCTCAATGTCGAACAGCCGCCAGCCAAACCACCATAAATAGACCTTGGCAACCAGCAACCCGGTCAGTAGATCGGCAGCTTGATGCAGCCCCGCCAAGGTAAAGTTACAGAGCACTTCCGGCACGTAATAACGCGCATTATCGCCCAATTTCCCCCGGCGCAGCGCCACCCAATACTCCCCCAGCATGCATAAGAAAAACACGGGAGCCAATACAAGCAGTAGCCATTCTGGATGGGAGATCAGTTCAGTCACGGAGCCTTTATCGCACAGTACAGTTTCTTAACATATTAGGTGTTTCAGCCCAACCTGTAAGGAAAAGCATCACCAAGCTGTTAGTTTGCGCACAAAAGGAGAGTAAGCGGATATACAGATACAAAAAAGCCGCTGATTTCTCAGCGGCTTTTCGGTATGTGGCGGAGGGACAGGGATTCGAACCCTGGAAGGGCTATTAACCCTTGCCGGTTTTCAAGACCGGTGCTTTCAACCGCTCAGCCATCCCTCCGAACTGGGTGGTATACTAATGTTGCCCCGAGTCAATGTAAAGCACTGCAACAAAAAATTTGGTTTAAGTGATGGATATTTATCCATTAGTCGCTTCTCTTGGCTTCACATTGGTTAAACAAGTTGGTACAACGTGCACATACTCTCGACGAGAGCTCGCATGTTATTAACTCAGGAACCAACATGACCTTAGACAGCTTTCTCGCTAAAGTCACGCAAACCCCAGATATGGTAATGTTTGACGAGACAATAGCGGTGATAGATGCCCATTACGACTATGCCCCCACTCGATTCACTAACGGTGATCTGGCTAATAAAGCAGGCCAGAACACAGGGTCTTGCAAAGTCCTCGCATTCTGCCAGCTCCATGAGCTTACGGAAGCACAGACACTCTCCTGCTTTGGGGGGTATTATCGCGAGGACGTGCTGAGCAACCCTTCGGGGACGGATCACAAAAACATTCGCAACTTTATGGTCACTGGATGGAACGGTGTCTCATTTGACAAAATGCCACTTAAGGCCAAAACACGCGCGCACTCGTAGCATGAAAGCAACGTGAAACGGCGACCCTAAGTCGCCGTTTTGCCTATTAAACCGACGTTTTAACCGACGCCTTTAACCCGATATCGCGGCTTGATGACGAGGTAGAAATACTTCTCCCATCATACAACGCACGCTTCCCCCACCCACGGTTTCAATTGTGTTGACATCGACGGGCACCAATTTACCAAATTGGCGCAGCGTGCGTTTTTGCTCTTCAGTAAACGCACTGTAGGCCGACAATGACATGACGATGAGTGATTCACCGTGGCGATTGCGCAATTGTAAAATATTGCCACAAAGCTGGTTCATTTGTGATTCACTAATGGATACCAAGGTTTTATCTTGACTCAATGTGTTACACACAAGATCGCGCTGCCCCGGTTCTATCACCTCATCGCACACCACGGCAAACTCTTCACCCACCGCCATCATCACATTGGTATGATAAACCGGATTGCCATCGCTCATTTCCGTGTTAAAGCTCACGACTTGTCGCATGCCTACCTTTGCTGCCCACTCAGTGAGCAAAATGCTGTCACAACGGTGTGAAAGCGCCGCATAAACACGCTGGTTGAGGTGGTCGATAACCATCGCGCCCGTACTTTCAAGAAACGCATCGTCCTTGTCATGACACTTCACTTTGTGTACGTGATTGACGGCATAGCCTGCACGGTCTAATGCAGTCATTAAGCGCTCGGGTTTCACCTCTAACTGACGGTTTGGGCACGCCATAGGGTAAAGGTAGAGCTCGCCACTGGGGAGCGTACTAAACCAGTTATTGGGAAACACGGCATCAGGCGTTGCAGGGTCAGAGTCTGGGTACTCCATCACCACCACATCGATACCATGGCGGCGGAGGATCATCACCATGTTGTTGAATTCTGCCATCGCGCGCGCTTTTACCTCTTCATCCGGTAGTGACGGCGCATGCTGAAAACCATTATCCTCACTCGTTTGCGCATTAAATTTAAAATGAAGCGGGGGCACCATCACCACAGCAGACGCCGCATGTGGATGAGTCAGCGGATATTGGGTATCACAGCTCGCTAAAAACGCCATAAGCAAACCTTCTAAAAACAACAAGTATTAAGAGTATAGAGTCGCTGTCACGCACGCGATCAATCCGGGTGCGTCACCGCCTCTTCCAACAGTGTGAATACTGAACAAGCGGAGGAAAATATCATTGAAACAAGTTTTTTACAAACTGAGTTTCTCAGCCTCTCGCACACCTACAGACACTTACAGCCAGTTCTCCTATATCTCACTGAATTAATGATCTTTTTAAAAGCTTCTCGGGGTGGCAGCGATATTCACCTCTCCGAACAATTATTGCCCCTACCCTGTGTGTGGTTGGCTACAATAGAAATAGCGGCAAGGAGGAAAAGGCATGGAAACGGCGCGCCCCACTCACAATGAGCAGCAAAGACTTCACGCATTGCACGATCTAGGCATATTAGATACTGGACACGAAGACAGATTTGAGCGGATTGTAAGGGTAGCGGCATACGTTTCTGACTGCCCCGTTGTCGCAATTAGCCTCGTTGATGAACAGAGACAATGGTTTAAAGCCAAACGTGGTTTAGCCGTCAACCAAACAAGCCGCAGCGAATCGATTTGTGGTCATGCTATTCAGCAATTAGAGCCATTAATTGTTGAGGATACGCTCAACGACAGTCGCTTTGCTGACAACCCGTTGGTAACCGGCCCTCCTTATATCCGTTTTTATGCAGGTTTTCCCTTTAGCCTGGATAGCGAACACCTGCTTGGAACGCTCTGTGTGATCGATCATCACCCTCGCGAGCTCACGGATGCCTGTCAGCGCGCGCTGTCAGACCTCGCGCGTATCGTCGAGCATGAATTGGTCATGACGCAACAAAATGTCATTGATCCGCTAACAGGCGTCTTTAATCGACGTGGCTTTTACAGAGAAGTAAACAGTTATCTAACAGACGACGTAGTCATTGAAGATCAACATACGTTATTACACTTTGATGTTCGCCAGTTACAAGACGTCAACCAGCGCTATGGCAAGCATGCCGGCGACAAAGTCCTGAAAGAGTTTGCTGGCTGTCTAACAGATGTGTTCGGTGATTTGGGCTGGGTTGGTCGCCTAGAAGGCTGTGAATTTGCGATATTATTGATTCAACAGGATGTCGATGCGGTCGAAGCACAATTGGATCGCTTCTATCTCCGGCTTTGTCGCCGATTATCCTTAGAACGCTATCCGTTCAACTACTCAGTCGGCCTTGCGCACTTTTCGCAGATTGACGAAACCGTCACGCTAGAAACAATGCTTCTAGATGCGACAAGTGATACAAGGCGCTACGCTGTGCCTGAAGAAACACGTCATATAGGGTGAAGTCGATGGAGAGTTATGAAGATTGGAGCGACATACGAGGTTCGAACTCGTGACCTCGACCTTGGCAA
>NZ_PXUD01000065.1:0-41926 GCF_003390965.1 Salinivibrio sp. HTSP | reverse complement strand
ACGCTTGCCCTGCGTGCCGTGTCGATGGAGGCGCATTATAGAGAAGTTGCTCACCTTGGCAAGACTAAAAAGCGACTTTTTTAGGAAAAAGTCGCCATTCGGTCAAACAATCAACGTTATGGCCTAAAAACGGGCAAATTGCTCGCTGAACTCCTCGACTTTTTGCCAATCGGTGTATTCCACCTCTTTGGTCGTATCCGTTTCCCCACCGGTAATGTGCATGATTAAGCGAATCATCATCCGATCGAACCATTTATAGCGTGGATAATAGAGTGCGCCAGCAAAGACGCCATGCAGTTCAGGCGTCCAAGGTGACTTCTCGATAAACTTACGGCTATAAGCGCTGGTTTCTGGCGTATCTTTGCCTGGTTTACGCGCAGTGAGATTGACACTAAAGAATGCTGCTTTCGCCGCTTTAAGCTGATCTGCATGTGCTTCAATAAATTGATACAGCTTTTTATTAAAGTGGCCATAGCGAATAGACGCGCCAATCAAAACCCGGTCGTACTTTGTTAAATCCGCTGAAGGAAGCTGATGAATATCCTTAATCTCACACTGCGCCGACGAGCCAAGCTGCGTCTCGATAAAGTGCAGGATTTTTTTGGTCTGCCCTTCTCGGCTCGAATGTAGCAACAAGACTTTCTGCACTGCGTCGGTTTGCTCGCTCATGTCCTCTCCTTCCCTATTCAACTAGCTCCGCCAGAATGTAGGCGTAAATAAAACTAATAATGTAAATATCTCTAAACGGCCGAACAACATCGCAAGGATCAATACCCACTTCGCCGTGTCATTAATATCGCCAAAGTGAGCAGCCACTTCGCCCAAGCCTGGTCCTAGGTTATTGAGAGTCGCAGCAACGGCGGAGAAAGCTGTGAGTTCTTCAATGCCTGTCGCTATCAAAGCCAACATACAAATGACAAACACTAATGCGTAGGCGGAAAAAAAACCCCATACGGCATCGACCACTTGCTGCCTTAACGCCTTATTACCCACTTTAATGGTGTATACCGCGCGTGGGTGCACCAGGCGTTTTAGCTCGCGCGTCCCTTGCAGTGACAACAGCAGGATGCGAATCACCTTCATCCCGCCACCAGTCGAGCCTGCACACCCACCAATAAATGACGAGAACAAGAGTAAAACAGGGAGGAACAAGGGCCAGTGAGCAAACGTGGTGGTGGTATAGCCCGCGGTCGTTGATATTGATACCGACTGAAATAACGCCTGGGTGAAGGTTTCCGTGGAGCTGTTATAAACCTGATGTCCACTCAGCATGGCAAACACCACCAGCCATAATAGGAGCTGAATCACCAAAAATGCGCGAAACTCTGGATCGCGCAAGTAAAACTTTAGATTGAGCCCGTTATTAGCAAAGGCCGCAAAGTGAAGCGAGAAGTTACACGCAGAGATCAGTAAAAACACCACGGTGATAAGATTAACGGCAGTGCTATCAAAATGCCCAATGCTGGCATCATGGGTTGAGAACCCCCCAATCGCGACGGTTGAAAAGCTATGCCCAATGGCATCGAACGCAGACATACCCGCCAGCCAATAAGCCAAGGCACAGCTCACGGTTAACGTCAGGTAGATATACCAAAGCACTTTGGCCGTCTCCGCTATCCGTGGTGTCATTTTGGTATCTTTCACAGGGCCTGGGATTTCCGCACGATATAGCTGCATCCCACCGATACCGAGCACAGGCAAGATTGCCACTGCCAGCACAATGATCCCCATGCCCCCGAGCCATTGAAGCAGTTGGCGATAAAACAAAATCGCTTTGGGAAGCTCATCCAGCCCCACGATGACGGTTGCCCCCGTCGTGGTTAAGCCAGAAAAGGATTCAAAAAAGGCTTCACTGACCGATAAATCGGGTTGCTCCGATAACATCAGCGGCACCGAGCCGGCGCTACCGATCACCGTCCAGAATAAGACAACAATCAAAAAACCATCACGTGCTTTAAGCTCGTGTCGAT
Source organism: Salinivibrio sp. HTSP (assembly GCF_003390965.1). NCBI lineage: Bacteria > Pseudomonadati > Pseudomonadota > Gammaproteobacteria > Vibrionales > Vibrionaceae > Salinivibrio > Salinivibrio sp. HTSP. The sequence continues at coordinate 39,956 of NZ_PXUD01000065.1, read as the reverse complement.
AGTTTCGGTTAGGGAACCAAAGTAACCCACCACCCGCTAGCAGGAGGAAAAACGTTAATACAAAGGGATAGCCCGCACCGTCGCGATAGATAAACGCAACCAGCGCAGGCGCTAGCATGGTAATGCTGAACAGGGCCAGCAGGAGTCCGACAATGCGGGTAATGGAACGAAATTGCATAGCCTGACGTGGCCCTCTTATCGGCGGTAGCGACTTTCTACCGTCTCGTCGTTACACGTAAAGCAGGCTAAGTGCCTGACGTTGTCTTATGTTCTAACGGGTGCGCGTGTGCTTGCCCGCGAGTTTGATTTTTAAGTGCCTCAAGAAACACATCGATATAGCGCGCATCGATACGCACACTCAGTCGCACATTATGGCTGAATTCTGCATCGAGCTGAACGCCATCGTGCTGCTTAAGCAATGACTCTATCGTGTCAATGTGAGCATATTCACAGCTTATCGTGTAAGGGACGGTCACTGCCACTTCCCGCGTGGTCAAAAGGCCCAGGGCTTGTTGCACACTACTGCCATACGCCTTTACCAGCCCGCCAGTACCCAATTTGATCCCACCAAAGTAGCGCACCACCACCGCACAAACCTCACCAACGTTCGCGCCTGAAAGTTGCGCAAGCATCGGCTTACCTGCGGTTCCCGCGGGCTCACCGTCATCACCACATCCCCATTGCACGGAAGATTCAGGCCGACCTGCGACAAATGCCCAGCAGTGATGGCGGGCATCAGGGTACGTTTCTCGCAGCGACTGAATAAACTGCTTCGCCTCTTCTTCTCCAGGCGTATGGGCAAGATAGGTGATAAACCGACTTTTTTTTATTTCAAGCTCGTGCCTTACGGTTTCGGCTGGCACGGCATATGGCGTGATTGGCATCCTGGTACACCCTTTGTGTCTCAGCGACGCACTGTACCATATTCCCCCAAGCACGACAGGGACTCGGCCATAGTAAAAACAACCCACACCACATATTTTAAACATTCGTTTAACTTTTGGTTGTCATTTCTTATAACAATGATCCACACTAGGTCGCATCTGGTCTAACCAGAACACTATTCAACCAGGATGGTACTGCCAACGTGGAGAACAACCATGATCTACCAAGGAGATAACCTTTCAGTTCGTGCATTGGATAACGGCATTGCAGAGCTGACCTTAGACAGCCAAGGTTCTGTCAACAAACTGGATTTGGCAACGCTAGAAAGCTTAGACCAAGCCCTCGATGCTTTGTCGGGTCGCGATGACATCAAGGGGCTGTTGCTAACCTCTGCCAAATCAGCCTTTATTGTCGGTGCCGACATCACCGAGTTTCTCGGCCTGTTCGCTAAACCCGACCAAGAACTGTCTGATTGGGTATCTCGCGCCAATGCCATTTTTAATCGTTTAGAAGACTTACCCTACCCAACCCTTAGCGCGATCAATGGTCATGCGCTGGGCGGTGGCTGTGAATGCATACTCGCCACGGATCTGCGCGTCGCAGGCAAGGATGCACGTATTGGCCTGCCTGAAACAAAATTAGGCATCATGCCAGGCTTTGGTGGCACCGTTCGCTTGCCGCGGCTTATCGGCGCGGATACCGCGATGGAAATCATCACGGCAGGTAAAGATAAACGTGCCTCTGCCGCCCTCAAAGAAGGCTTGGTCGATGCGGTCGTCGAGAATGACAACCTTCGCGACGCTGCGATTCGAATGCTTAGCCAAGCTATCGACGAGAAAATTGATTGGCAGAGTCGTCGCCAACAGAAAAAACAACCTTTGGGTCTGAACCGCACCGAAGCGGCGATGAGCTTTACCATGGCCAAAGGTATGGTGGCGCAGGTCGCAGGCAAGCATTACCCCGCACCAATGACTGCAGTGACAGCCATTGAAGAAGCCGCAGGGATGACGCGCGATGAGGCACTTAAGGTTGAAAATCGCTATTTCGTTAAGCTGGCTAAAACCGATGTTGCGCAAGCCTTGGTGGGGATTTTCCTCAATGATCAAGTCATCAAAGGCAACGCTAAACAAGCCGCCAAACAAGGTAAAGATACGGAGCGAGGCGCCGTGCTCGGCGCGGGCATTATGGGCGGCGGTATTGCCTACCAATCGGCGCTTAAAGGCGTACCTGTGATGATGAAAGACATCGCCCAAGCGTCACTCGAACTCGGCATGAAAGAAGCAACCAAGCTGCTGAATAAGCAGTTAGAGCGTGGCCGCGTCGATGGCTTTAAAATGGGTCAAGTGCTGTCGTCAATCACCCCAAGCCTCCACTATGCTGGCATTGAGCACAGCGATGTGGTGGTCGAGGCCGTGGTCGAGAACCCGAAAGTGAAAACCAGTGTGCTCAAAGAGGTCGAAGCGCTGGTTAGCGAAGAGACGGTGATTGCCTCTAACACCTCCACGATTCCTATCAACACACTGGCGAAGTCTTTATCGCGCCCTGAAAACTTCTGTGGCATGCACTTCTTTAACCCAGTTCACCGCATGCCATTAGTGGAAGTTATCCGCGGCGATAAAACCTCTGATGAGACCATTGCACGCGTCGTGGCCTACGCCGCCAAGATGGGTAAATCACCCGTGGTGGTGAACGACTGCCCCGGCTTTTTCGTCAACCGCGTATTGTTCCCCTACTTCCATGCCTTTAGCTTGCTACTACGCGACGGCGTGGACTTTCAGCGCATTGACAAAATCATGGAAAAACAATTCGGCTGGCCGATGGGTCCGGCGTATCTGCTAGACGTGGTCGGGATTGATACCGCGCACCACGCACAGGCGGTGATGGCGGAAGGCTTCCCAGATCGTATGAGCAAATCTGGCCGAGATGCCATTGATGTGATGTTTGAAGCCGAGCGCTTCGGTCAGAAAAACGGCAAAGGTTTCTACCGCTACAGCACAGATAAAAAAGGCAAGCCGAAAAAAGAGGCTGATGAAGCTGTCCCTGAACTGCTCGCCTCCGTCATCCAGGGTGGCCAGGCAGAGATCAGCGACGAAGACATTATCGCGCGCATGATGGTGCCGATGATCAACGAAGTCGCCCGCTGCTTGGAAGAAGATATTATCGCCTCTCCGGCTGAGGCAGACATCGCCTTGGTGTATGGCATTGGCTTTCCGCCATTCCGAGGTGGTGCTTTCCGTTATGTCGATACCTTGGGTGTTGATAACTACGTCGCCATGGCAGACAAATTCTCTGATCTCGGCGCTTTGTATCATGTTCCTGCGGATATGAAACGTCGTGCCGGCGATAAACAGGCTTACTTTGATGTCACACCGGTCAACGCACCGCAATCAGCCTAAGTTTAAGGAGAGAACAATGAACAATGTAGTGATCGTTGACTGTATCCGTACCCCAATGGGCCGCTCAAAAGGCGGTGTGTTTCGCCACGTCCGCGCCGAAGATCTCTCAGCGCACTTGATGAAATCTCTGTTGGCGCGCAACCCTGCGGTAGAAAGCACCAACATTGAAGACATTTACTGGGGCTGTGTACAGCAAACACTCGAGCAAGGCTTTAATATTGCCCGTAATGCGGCACTCCTTGCTGGCATCCCACATAATGTGGGCGCGACTACCGTCAACCGCCTGTGTGGCTCGTCGATGCAGGCGCTACACGATGCGGCTCGCGCGATTATGGTGGGTGACGGCGATACCTTCATCATTGGTGGGGTTGAACACATGGGTCACGTGCCGATGAATCATGGGGTCGACTTCCACCCAGGGATGTCGAAGTCCGTTGCCAAAGCGGCAGGCATGATGGGGCTCACTGCTGAAATGCTCGGCCGTATGCATGGCATCAGCCGTGAAATGCAAGACCAATTTGCTGCGCGCTCCCACGCCCGTGCGCATGCCGCCACCGTGGAAGGCCGCTTTAAAGATGAGATTGCGCCCATTGAAGGCCATGATGCCGATGGCTTATTGACGTTAGTGGAAGACGATGAAGTCATTCGTCCCGAAACCACCGTCGAGAGCCTCGCTGGCCTGCGCCCAGCCTTTGACCCTGCCAATGGCACAGTCACCGCTGGCTCGTCGTCGGCATTATCGGATGGTGCCTCTGCAATGCTGGTGATGAGTGAAGAAAAGGCCAAAACCTTGGGGCTGCCTATCCGTGCACGTATCCGCGCCATGGGCGTTGCGGGTTGCGATCCCTCGATTATGGGCTATGGTCCAGTACCTGCGACCAAAAAAGCGCTCAAACGTGCGGGCCTAAGCATAGATGATATTGATTTGGTCGAACTGAATGAGGCATTTGCCGCCCAGTCTTTGCCTTGTGTGAAAGATCTTGGCCTAATGGACAAAGTGGATGACAAGGTTAACCTCAACGGTGGTGCCATTGCGCTGGGTCACCCATTAGGTTGTTCCGGTGCACGCATCTCGACCACCTTGTTACATCAAATGGAGCGCCAAGATGCGACCATAGGCTTGGCAACCATGTGTATTGGCTTAGGCCAAGGCATCGCCACTGTGTTCGAACGTGTCTAGCGATGAACCTATCATTGACAAAGAGCGGCTTAGTCCGCTCTTTTTTTTTGGCTTGCGTCACCCCGCTCGCAATCGCATAGTGATTGATGTAACGCAAGTGGTGGTCACTTCATCCGGCCTAGTATGGCCGCTCACAGACTTCAACCGGGAGAATGCTATGTTTAACGCGCTTGTCCTTGAACAACACGAGAAGCAAACCTTCGCGAAAATCACCTCGCTCGATGACGATTTGCTCCCAGACGGTAATGTGACTGTCGATGTCGATTTTAGCTCCTTGAATTATAAAGACGGCTTGGCCATCACCGGAAAAGGCAAGATTGTTCGCCAATTCCCGATGGTGCCAGGTATCGACTTTGCCGGCACGGTTGCTGATAGCCAACACCCCGACTATCAACCCGGAGATAAAGTGGTGCTCACTGGTTGGGGCGTCGGTGAAGCACACTGGGGAGGCATGGCAGAGAAAGCGCGTGTTAATGGCGACTGGCTCGTTCCCCTTCCAGAGGGGCTCTCTGCGCAACAAGCAATGATGGTAGGCACCGCGGGGTTTACCGCGATGTTATGTGTGCAAGCCTTAATCGATGGTGGCGTCAAACCTGAAGATGGCCCAGTGTTAGTCACCGGTGCCAGTGGCGGCGTTGGCTCTGTCGCGGTCACCTTATTGCATGCATTGGGCTATCGCGTCAGTGCCGTCACAGGCCGTCTTGAAGACAATCAAGCGTGGCTTAAACAACTGGGCGCTGACGAGGTACTCCCACGCGAGTCCTTTAGCGCACCCGGCCGCCCGCTGGATAAGCAACAGTGGGCAGGCGCGATTGATACTGTTGGGAGTCAAATGCTCGCCAATGTTCTCTCACAAATCCACTACGGGGGCACGGTTGCCGCATGCGGCCTTGCCGGCGGTTTTGACTTACCCGCCACTGTGATGCCGTTTATTTTGCGCAATGTGCGATTGCAAGGAGTTGACTCCGTCTCTTGCCCGAAAGCGCAACGTCAAGCTGCGTGGCAGTCACTGACCAAGCTATTGCCCGCCAGCTACTTTGAACAGGCATGCCACACCATCGCTCTGGCGCAAACCCCAGAGTATGCGAATAAAATTATTCAGGGTGAGGTTAAAGGTCGCGTCGTTATTGATATCGCTTACCAAGGCTAACGCAAGCAAAAGGCCAATCTTTGTGATGGATTGGTCTTTTTTGTCGACGCACAGACAAAAAAAATCCCGCTCGAAGAGCGGGGAAGCCCAAGAAAACTGGGAGTGAGTGTAGCTGTTGAGTGAGTTAGCCTAGTCAGGCTGCGAGCGTGGCGTTGAGGCCGATAAGGCTTCTACCAATAACCCCAAAGCTGCGGCGCAGACTGCTAGTGTTGCCAAGAGGGTGTGCTCATGACTATGCGTTAATCCCCAAAAAGCGAATCCGCTCAGCCCTGTGTAAGCAGCGATACGATGTCCATAAGCCAAGCTCAATTTGCCCGTTTGTGCTTTTCTCATGCCCTCGCCTTTCGTTAACGACTTGTTAAATAATTTACACAAATTATTTACAAGCGCAACCCTGTTTGAATAATTTGTCGCCATAAGTATGATCAGGTCGATACTTTTTGAGGTAACAACAATGACACTCGCTTTTGACCACGCTGATCTCCAACTCGATGCCTTAGGCTTGCGCTGCCCGGAACCTGTAATGATGGTGCGTAAGCGTATCCGCCATATGGATGACGGTCAGACCTTGCTGATTACCGCGGATGACCCGTCAACCACGCGTGATATTCCCAGCTTCTGTCGCTTTATGGACCATACCCTGGTCGCAGCCCAAACCGAGAGCGTGCCATTCCAGTTTTTGATCAAAAAAGGGCTGGCATAACGCCAACCCTTACCGATTCACCATTGTCTTGCGTCAACTCAATAGATACCAGGTATCCAGTACAGCCAACGCTGCAAACATTGCCGCCGCGAGCGCCCGTACGGCAGCGAGCGGGACATGGCGCTGAATTTTATCACCGGCCAGCACCACAGGGACGTTGGCTAGCAGCATACCAATGGTTGACCCAATCACCACCACCCACAATGCTTCATTAAACTGTGCCCCCAATGCCGTGGTGGCGAGCTGGGTTTTATCGCCAATTTCTGCGACAAAAAACGCACAGAAGCTCGCCCAAAACGCGCTTTTGCCCTGAATCCCTTCATCTTCAAGCTTGTCAGGGATCAGCATCCATACCGCCATCACACTAAAGCTGATAATCAAAATGATATGCAATACGGTATCGGTCAGGATATCGGCCGCGACCACGCCAAGCCAGGCGGCAATGGCGTGATTCACTAGTGTCGCCAATAAAATGGCACTGACAATCACCGCAGGTTTTCGAAACCGGGTCGCCAACGCTAGCGATAATAATTGGGTTTTATCCCCGATTTCCGCCAAGGTGACGGTGGAGATAGAAATAGCAAGAACGCTCATGACATTGCTCATCTGGGGCAGGGCTTATTATGATTCAACCACGACAACACACACGCCCCACCCCGGTTCGTGCGATTGTCGTTGGTCTCGTCAAGCCCAGAGCACCTAATGGCAGGCTTGCAATCACCATGAAGATTTTGCTTCAACTATGTTGATGATTGCCCCACTGACTGTGCAGTGGTCGACTACTCCCCAAGACGCCGCTAGTGTACGATTTGAACACTCGCTTGGCAACTTCTATTCCTCCTGCCCCCGTACGCAGAAAATAAGCACATCAAAGGCGCACAAAAATCCGCCAGCCCCCTACTGCTTGGGCGCGCTGCGAGTTATAATTGCCAGCTATTTTCTCCATTCATCAACTCGCGCGAACCTGACAATGCATAAATTCGATATCAAAACCTTTCAGGGTATGATCCTCGCGCTGCAGGATTATTGGGCCCAGCAAGGCTGTACCATTGTTCAGCCGTTAGACATGGAAGTGGGTGCAGGTACCTCCCACCCGATGACATGCTTGCGTGCACTTGGTCCAGAGCCCATTGCAGCGGCTTACGTTCAACCTTCTCGTCGTCCTACCGATGGGCGTTATGGCGAGAACCCGAACCGTCTGCAGCATTACTACCAGTTTCAAACCATCCTGAAGCCGTCACCCGATAACATTCAAGAGCTGTATTTAGGCTCGCTGCGTGTGCTGGGGATTGATCCAGAAGTCCACGACATTCGCTTTGTGGAAGATAACTGGGAAAACCCAACGCTGGGCGCTTGGGGCCTAGGTTGGGAAGTCTGGCTGAACGGGATGGAGATCACTCAGTTTACCTACTTCCAACAAGTAGGCGGATTGGAATGTAAACCGGTCACGGGTGAGATTACCTACGGTATCGAACGTCTGGCGATGTACATTCAAGAAGTCGACTCTGTGTATGATCTGGTTTGGACCGATGGCCCATTTGGCAAAGTCACCTACGGCGATATTTTCCACCAAAACGAAGTGGAGCAATCGACCTATAACTTTGAACACGCTGATGTTGATTTTCTGTTCCGCTACTTTGATCAGTGCGAAGCCGAAAGTACCAAGCTACTGGATCTCGAGCAGCCGCTCCCTTTGCCTGCTTACGAACAGATCCTAAAAGCCGGTCATGCGTTCAACCTACTGGATGCGCGTAAAGCCATTTCAGTGACTGAACGTCAACGCTATATTCTGCGCATTCGCACACTGACTAAACGTGTCGCCGAAGCCTACTACGCATCTCGCGAAGCGCTAGGCTTCCCGATGTGCCGACACAGCAAATAAGGGAGCATCATGGCAACGCAAAATTTCCTGATTGAGCTCGGCACTGAAGAGCTACCACCAACAGCATTGCGCACACTGGCTGAAGCCTTCGCGAGTCAGTTTGAAGCGCAACTAAAAGACGCTGATCTGAGCCACCAAGGTATCACTTGGTACGCGTCCCCGCGTCGCTTAGCACTTAAAGTGGCTGCTTTGAGCGATCGCCAGCCAGATAAAGTGGTTGAGAAACGCGGTCCTGCGGTCAAAGCCGCCTTTGACGCAGACGGCAATCCCACCAAAGCCGCCATGGGTTGGGCGCGCGGTAACGGGATTGATGTGAGCGAAGCCGAGCGCCTAAAAACTGATAAAGGTGAGTGGTTGCTGTATCGTCAACACGTACCTGGCCAAGCCATTGACGCCTTACTGCCGGTACTGGCCGATAACGCCCTAAGCAAACTGCCTATTCCTAAACCCATGCGCTGGGGTGACAAAGACACCCAGTTTATCCGCCCAGTGAAAACCTTGGTGATGCTGTATGGGGACACCTTGATTGAAGGCACCATTCTTGGCGTGGCATCCGATCGCGTGATTCGAGGTCACCGCTTTATGGGTGAATCGAGCTTAACGCTGGATCATGCTGACCAATACCCAGAGCGCCTTGAGCGTGAAGGTAAGGTCATGGCCGATTATGAAAAGCGTAAAGCATTGATTATTAAAGATGCCAAAGCAGCGGCTGACGCGGTTGGTGGGGTTGCTGAGCTTGATGACGACTTGGTTGAAGAAGTCACCTCTTTGGTGGAATGGCCAGTGGTACTGACTGCCTCTTTTGAGAACAAGTTCCTTAAGGTGCCATCAGAAGCGCTGGTGTACACCATGAAAGGCGATCAAAAGTACTTCCCTGTCTATGACGCTAATGGCGAGCTACTGCCCAAGTTCATCTTCGTGTCTAACATCGAATCGAAAGATCCAGCGCAAGTTATCTCAGGCAATGAAAAAGTCGTGCGTCCTCGCCTCGCGGATGCGGAGTTCTTCTTTGATACAGACCGCAAGCGCCCATTGATTGATCGCCTGCCAGAGCTAGATAGCGCGGTATTCCAAAAGCAACTGGGTACCATCAAAGATAAAACCGACCGCATTACTGCACTCGCAGGACAGATTGCAGAGCGTATCGGTGCCGACAAGGCACACACTGAGCGCGCGGGCCAACTAGCGAAGTGTGATCTCATGACCTCGATGGTGTTTGAGTTCACCGAAACCCAAGGCGTGATGGGCATGCACTATGCGCGTCATGATGGCGAGCCCGAAGCCGTAGCGCTGGCGCTGAATGAGCAATACTGGCCGCGCTTTGCCGGTGATAAGCTACCTACGACGCCGGTCTCCTCAGCACTCGCAATGGCTGACAAAATGGATACCATCGTGGGCATCTTTGGTATTGGTCAAGCACCTAAAGGGAGTGACCCCTTCGCCCTACGTCGGGCCGCATTAGGGGTTCTACGTATTGTCGTCGAGAATGGCTATCAGCTTGATCTTGTCGACCTCATCCGCGATGCCAAAGCTCAGTACGATGATCGCTTGACGCACAAAGAGGTAGAGACGGACGTCCTCGACTTTATGCTAGGTCGTTTCCGCGCCTGGTACCAAGATATGGGCTATAGCGTCGATATTATCCAAGCGGTTTTAGCCCGTCGTCCAACCAAGCCTGCTGACTTTGACAGCCGCGTTAAAGCGGTGTCGCACTTTCGCAGTCTGGAAGAAGCCGAAGCACTCGCCGCCGCCAACAAGCGGGTAGGCAATATCTTGGCCAAGTATGATGGCGAGCTTCCTAGCAACGTCGATACTGGCTTGCTGCAAGAAGACGCAGAAAAAGCATTGGCGAACGTGGTAGCAGAGAAAGTCGCTGCAGTTAAACCTCTGTTTGCTGACAGCGATTATCAAGGCGCGCTGACCGAGCTGGCACAATTGCGCACACCGGTTGATACCTTCTTTGATAACGTGATGGTCATGGCAGATGATCCCGCACTGAAAGCCAACCGTTTAGCGATGCTTCACCTTATCCGTGAGCAATTCCTCAACGTGGCAGATATCTCTGTTCTACAGAAGTAATCATCAGCAACACACCACTCAGCCCCGCCATTGTGCGGGGCTTTTTTTGGCTATTTAAACGCGCACGCCCCTCTTGGCCACTCACTCTCGTCTTATTAGCGACCAACTCACACCCTCATTGTTTTTTAACCTCAATGACGCTAATCACCCTGTTTGTCGAGCCAAGCCGAGTTGGTTTCACGTGAAACACGCGGCTTGTTATCCCTTTCAGCGACTTTTCTCCCGAGTGTGTACGGATAACGTAACAACCCCCGTCAACCATGCCAGTTAGTGACCAAGAGATAACAAACTTATCAGACTTTCTTTTACACAATAGATTGTTGTATGTTGATTGCAGCTTAACCACAACAACGATACAGATATTTAAAGGCAGTAATCATGGAAGTCACTCACTTTGGCGAGAAGTTAGCAAATCACTCGGGCATCACACAGTTAATGGACGATCTTAATGACGGCTTACGTAATCCAGATGCCATTATGCTAGGTGGCGGCAACCCCGCGGCGATACCGGAAATGCTCGATTACTTCAAAACACTGAGCCAATCGATGCTCGATGATGGAAGCCTCGTTCATGCGATGGCTAACTATGATGGCCCACAAGGCAAGTCAGCCTTACTCAACGCACTCGCCGAGCTTCTTAATAAAACCTATGGCTGGCAGCTTTCTAGTAAAAACATTATGCTGACCAATGGCAGCCAAAGTGCGTTCTTTTATCTGTTTAATCTATTGGCTGGACGATACGCCGATGGCACCCACAAAAAAATCTTGCTGCCTCTCGCGCCGGAATATATCGGTTACGGTGACGCCGGAATTAACGACGACATCTTCGTCAGCTACCAGCCTGAAATAGAATTGCTCGACAACCGTCAATTCAAATATCACGTCGACTTTAGTCGCCTAACAATTGATGACAACATTGGCGCTGTCTGTGCCTCCCGCCCGACCAATCCGACCGGCAATGTACTCACTGATAGCGAAATCCATCAGCTTGATCAGTTGGCACGTGATAACAATATTCCACTAATTATCGATAACGCGTACGGTACCCCCTTCCCTGATATCATTTTTGAAGACGTCGCACCGTTTTGGAATGAAAACACCATACTCTGCTCAAGCTTGAGCAAGCTGGGTTTACCAGGCGTGCGTTGCGGCATTGTGATCGCCAACGAAGATGTCATCCAAGCCATGTCAAATATCAATGGCATTGTAAGTTTATCTCCCAACAGTGTTGGGCCAGCGATGGCACTTTCAATGATAGAGCGTGGCGACCTACTCCGCCTGAGTAAAGACGTCGTTCGTCCCTTCTATCAGAAAAAGTCGCAAAGAATATTAAACATGGTGCTTGAAACCATTAACGATGAACGTGTTCGTGTTCATAAACCAGAAGGTGCCATCTTCCTATGGCTGTGGTTCAACGATCTCCCTATCTCCACCCAAGAGCTATATAAACGTTTAAAAGCGCGCGGTGTGCTGGTGGTACCCGGCGAGTACTTCTTTATTGGTGTCGATCACGAAGGCTGGGATCATGCTAAGCAATGTATCCGAATGAACTACGTGCAAGATGACAAGATGATGCAGAAAGGCATTGATATTATCGCTGAAGAAGTCGCGCGCGCCTACAACGAGGAATAAGCCTTGGTTTCACGTGGAACACTGGCTAATGGACGTTCCACGTGAAACCTTTTATAGATTTCTTATCTCATGGTTTTGAGTCAACACCCAAAGAACAACTCGTCATTCAAATATTGCACGAGACTTTTGGACAAGGTGAAGAAGTCGCTCATCTCGCACCACTTAAGACCAAGTAGGCTCACAGAAAAAAGTCATCATCCAGCACTGCTAATGACACGCCTTTCTTTCCTTGCAAGCGAACCTACCCTTAAGGAAGGCGTACCACTACACTCCCTCCCAAGTAGCCGTCGACTCAATCTATGTGGTCAGCCCGAACGTCGATTGGTTTAGTTTGATAGGCCAGACGAGATGGTTTGCTATTGGTATTCTTATATGTTTCACGTGAAACATTACCCTTGCTCTCAGTAATATATCTATCGAGAGAGGACGTTCTTGGCTGGGAACTGACACACCAGTATTTGTTCATTCAGCGGTAGAGCGTTAGTCACGTATTACTGAGCCAGATCTCGTTTAGAGGCGGATGGGCAACCGGCAGCGATAGACAGATCTATGTGGACGGGATAAATCATCAGGCGCTTTACAGCTTCGGATGTCACGACGGATTGGCAGGCTCGTCTTAGGTGTATAGTCGATAAAAAGGGCAGCATGGCTGCCCTCTCCCTTATCGTGAACCACTCGGGATTTAAGGTTTACTCAGCGTTTTCTAGCAAACGGCTACCGATTTCGATACGACGAGGTTTTTCTTCCTCTGGTACTTCGCGTACTAAATCAATATGTAGCATGCCGTTTTCCATGTCTGCCCCTGTCACTTTAATATGATCATCGAGCTGGAACTTGCGCTCGAAATCGCGCTCGGCAATGCCTTGGTACAAGAACTTAGTATCTTGGTTACGTGCACCCTTTTTACCGGCGACGATTAGGCTATTTTTTTGCTGAGTGATATCCACCTCATCTTGGCTAAAGCCTGCTACCGCCATGGTGATGCGGTATTGGTTTTCTTGGCTTTGCTCTATGTTGTAAGGAGGAAATCCACCCGCATTATTGGTATTGCTGTTTTCAACCAGATCGAATAAACGATCGAAACCAATTGCAGTACGATAGAGTGGAGAGAAATCAAAGTTACGCATAATCTTACCCTTCCTATGAAGCAATAAAATGTTATCTACGGCCTTCCAACTCGGACAAGCCCCCGGCGACCCAATGGCATCGCCTCATTACTCTATATAAGGTTGCGCAAATTGATTTCAATGGCTGATCGTAAAATTTTTTGTTTCGTGAGTGGCGCACTAATCGAGCGGCGCTACGCGCACCAGATGCCCATCAGGATCTTGAATCACGAAGGTTCGACCAAACACATCATCATAAGGGGACTGCACCACATCGATGGTTAGGTTGTTCGACCATTGGTCAAAAAGCGCATCAACGTCATCATTGGTGGGTACCATAATGCCAATTTCACTCAGTCGGGTGATTGATGGTGAGGGCTGCTCGCCGCCTGTCCACAATGCAAACAAGGCATCGCCCTGTTCAGACGCTGAAAAGGCTACGTATCTGGGGCTGGTAAATACCGGCTCGCACTGAAAGAGTTGTTGGTAGAATTCCACAGAACGCTCAATATCAGAAACATAAACCAGTTGGAGGTTAGCACGCGTTTTTATAGACATAAGGCTTCCTATCACTCTGCTGTTAAGAGAATGACGAGATTACTCGTGCCAAAAACAACTGTATATATAAACAGTTATGTATTGCGATTTGCCTCGCAAATAGATATGAAAAAGGCCAGCAATGCTGGCCTTAATTGTTGATAAACAGTTGATTTATCGGTTATACGTCGAGGTTTTCTACTTTCAGCGCATTATTTTCGATAAACGCACGGCGTGGCTCAACTTGATCACCCATCAAGGTGGTAAACAGCTCGTCGGCCGCTACCGCATCCTGAATCGTCACCTGCATCATACGACGGCCCTCTGGATCCATGGTGGTTTCCCAAAGCTGCTCTGGGTTCATCTCTCCCAAACCTTTGTAGCGCTGACGCGATACCCCACGGGTTGACTCTTTAATCAACCAGTTGAGCGCTTGCTCAAAGCTCTCTACGGCTTGGGTACGCTCACCGCGCTTGACATACGCCCCTTCATCCAAGAGATCATTCAAGGTCTCTGACAAACTGGCGATTCGGCCGTACTCTTTCGAGTTCAGGAAGTCATAGCTCACCAAGTACTTGTAATCAACACCATGAGTCCGCACCACCAGCTCTGGTACCCATACTTGGTGCTCTTCATCGAGTCGGCACGATGCCTGATACTGGCTTTCTCCCGTCGACTTACGATTCAAAATCTCAACGATGTTTTCTACCCATTGCTTAGCGGCCCACTCGTCGCGTAGGTCGTCGACTGACAAGCGAGGTTGATAAAGTAGCTCATTAAGCAGCGCGGCGGGATAGCGACGCTTCATACGCTGGATCAGCTTGAGTACACCGTTGTACTCTTTCACCAACTTCTCGAGTGACTCGCCGTGCATCGCTGGCGCATCTGGGTTCACGAACAATGACGCGTTTTCCAACGCCAATGCCACCTGATACTGCTCCATCGCCTCATCATCTTTGATGTATTGCTCTTGCTTGCCCTTTTTCACTTTATAAAGCGGTGGCTGAGCAATATAGATGTAGCCACGCTCAATCAACTCTGGCATTTGGCGATAGAAGAAGGTCAGCAGCAAGGTACGAATATGCGAGCCGTCGACATCCGCATCGGTCATGATAATAATGCTGTGGTAACGCAATTTATCCGGATCGTACTCTTCGCGGCCAATCCCGCACCCCATTGCCGTGATCAGTGTCGCCACTTCTTGCGAGGACAACATCTTATCAAAACGGGCTTTCTCGACGTTGAGGATCTTACCTTTCAAAGGCAAGATCGCTTGGTTCTTACGGTTACGCCCTTGCTTGGCTGAGCCGCCCGCCGAGTCACCCTCCACAATGTAGAGTTCGGATAACGCCGGATCTTTTTCTTGGCAGTCGGCAAGCTTGCCGGGAAGGCCAGCTAAATCCAACGCGCCTTTACGACGCGTCATTTCACGTGCTTTGCGTGCCGCATCACGCGCTCGGGCCGCGTCAATGATCTTGGTACATACCACTTTCGCATCAGCCGGATGCTCAATCAGAAAGTCTGATAAGTGGCTGCTCATGGCGGATTCAACCGCCGACTTCACTTCTGATGACACCAACTTGTCTTTGGTCTGGCTAGAAAACTTAGGATCCGGCACTTTTACCGAGACCACCGCGGTCAAGCCTTCACGGGCATCATCGCCAGACGTCGCGGCTTTGGCCTTTTTAGAGTAGCCTTCTTTATCCATGAAGCTGTTGAGCGTGCGCGTCAATGCCGCGCGGAAGCCGGCCAGGTGCGTACCGCCATCGCGCTGCGGAATATTGTTGGTAAAGCAATAAATATTCTCTTGATAGCCATCATTCCACTGCATCGCCACTTCGACACTCACTCCGTCTTCACGGGTGTGTTCAAAGTGGAAGACTGATGGGTGAATGGAGGTCTTCTTGTTGTTGAGGTGTTCAACAAACGCGCGGATCCCGCCTTCGTATCTAAAGTGATCCGCTTTGTCTTCTTCGCGCTCGTCAATCAGCTTAATGGAGACACCCGAATTAAGGAAAGACAACTCACGCAAGCGCTTGGCAAGCACGTCATAGTTAAAGTTAATATCAGAGAACGTCTCTTCACTTGGCCAGAAACGAATACGAGTACCGGTTTGTTCGGTCTCCCCCATTTCAGCCAACGGCCCCAACGGTTCGCCGTGTGCAAAGTTAAGCTGGTGAACATGGCCATTACGCCAAATGGTCAACTCGAGTTTTTCTGACAAGGCGTTGACCACCGACACCCCCACTCCGTGAAGGCCGCCAGATACTTTGTAAGAGTTGTCATCAAACTTACCGCCAGCGTGAAGGACGGTCATGATCACTTGTGCAGCCGATACACCTTCTTCCTCATGAATATCGACCGGAATACCACGACCATCGTCGCGAACCGATACCGAGCCATCCTCGTGGATGGTCGCCACGATATCATTACAATGTCCGGCCAGTGCTTCATCGATCGAGTTATCGACCACCTCAAACACCATGTGGTGCAGGCCGGTACCATCGTCGGTATCGCCGATATACATTCCCGGACGCTTACGCACGGCATCCAAGCCCTTCAGTACCTTGATACTCGATGAATCGTATTCGTTGGACATTGAGTTACTCTCGCTTATTTATCCTGCGTTAATTTTGCCATGTTCCACATGAAACATCTTACTATTTTCGTCGCAAATTTCCGCGACTTGATCGGCACTAATGGCGCTAACAAAAACCTGAGCCCCGATACGGGTCAGCTCACTGGCCAAGAGTGCTCGCCGGCGACTGTCTAATTCGGAAGCAAAGTCATCGATTAAGTAGATACAAGCGATACCTTGCTCCTCGCTATATAACTGGCCTTGTGCCAGCCGAAGTGCACACACCATGAGTTTTAACTGGCCGCGCGATAGCACATCATCGACTGGGGTACCTGCCACCTTGATACGCAAGTCGGCTTTATGCGGCCCTGACACCGTGTATCCCATCTGCTGGTCGCGCTCAAAGTTCGCCGCCAACAATGCCTGATAGTCGGCACCTCGCTCCCATCCTTGGTAAAAGCGAAACTGGATGGAAAACTCGGGGAGAAAGGCTTGGCACAATGCGGTCGCTCGCGCGGCCACCGCATCAACGTATGCTTGACGCCATGCGCTGATTTGCTCGGCAAGGCGTGCTAGTTCCGTATCCCATACTTGAATATCGCCATAGTGGCGCGCTGTTTTCAACGCGGCGTTGCGTTGCTTCGTCAGGCGTTTTACGCGCGTCCACGCTTCAAAAAATCCTGGCTCAGAATGAAACACCCCCCAATCGATAAACGCACGACGAAACTTGGGGCCATCGGTTAACAACTCGAACCCTTCCGGGGTGATCAATTGCAATGGCAGCACTTTGGCCAGGGCCACCAGCTTTTGCCCTTTTTCTTGACCAATTTTAACATCTGCACTGCCATCTCGGCGCTTTTGAATCCCGACCGGAAGCAAGATCCCATCTTGCGTTTTTACGCGACCATGTACCGTAAGATGAGGTTGCTGATGACGTATCACTCGGCTATTAAGCGCGCTGCGAAAAGAGCGCCCATGACCGAGAAAGTGAATGGCTTCCAAGACACTGGTTTTACCACTGCCATTGGGGCCAATTAAAAAGTTAAAGCCTGACGACAATGCAATATCGCAGGCTTCAATATTTCGAAAGTCGTGAACGACCAGTCGTGATAGCGCCATAACCTAGAGGCGAATTGGCATCACAACATACATGGCGTCTTCGCGATCGCAGTCCTCAATCAAGGTACTGCCCACCGCGTCTGTCATCGAAAAACGCACCTTGTCACAACGTAAAACATTGAGCACATCGAGCACGTAACTGACATTAAAACCGATTTCAATTGGCTCACCTTGATAGTCGACTTCCAAAAACTCTTCCGCTTCTTCTTGCTCGGGGTTATTGGCAGAGATACGCAGCTCGCTATCTTCAATATTCATTCGTACGCCGCGAAATTTCTCGTTCGATAATACCGCCGCCAATGACAGCGCTTGTTTTAACTCCGCGCAATTGACTTCCAACGTACGAGAGGTTGATTGCGGCAACACACGGCGATAGTCAGGGAAACGCCCATCCACCAATTTAGAGGTAAAAGTCACGTTACCCACCACCGCACGAATATTGGACGCGCCAATTTGGATATTCACCGGGTGCTCGCTGTCATCGAGCAAACGCGCCAACTCACTGACGCCTTTACGTGGCACAATCACTTGTTGTGCGGGCAACCCCTCTTCCATGGATAAATGGCATACCGCCATCCGGTGACCGTCCGTCCCGACCGTACGCAATGTGTGCCCGTCCGTTTCGAACAAAAGCCCATTAAGGTAATAGCGCACATCTTGATTTGCCATCGAAAACTGGGTGGCGTCAATCAGGTGACCCAGCTTGCTTTGCGGCACTTGTAAGCTCACTTCGGCATGCCAGTCTTCGATGTTGGGATAATCTGAAGCCGGTAAGGTCGATAAGGTAAAGCGGCTTCGCCCTGCGCGTACCACCACGCGGTCGCCTTCTTGCGCCACTGTGATACGGGCTTCGCTATGTAAGCCTTTGATGATATCCATAAACTTACGCGAGGGCACAGTGATAGCGCCATCAAGATGCTCACTGTCTAGCGGCGCGGTGGCATTGAGCTCAACCTCCATATCGGTCGCCGTCAGCTTAAGTTGCTGCTCCGCCACTTCAATTAATAGGTTACTTAAAATCGGCAAGGTGCTACGCCCGCCTAACGCCCCAGAGACTTGCTGAAGCGGTTGAAGTAATTGCTCACGCGTAAGAGTAAATTTCATAATTAGGACGACAATGTTCGAATCAGGTTAGAGTAATCTTCTTTAATGTCGTGACTTTCTTCACGCAGTTGCTCAATCTTACGACAAGCATGCAGTACTGTAGTGTGGTCACGACCGCCAAATGCATCACCAATTTCCGGTAAGCTGTGGTTAGTCAGCTCTTTCGCTAACGCCATCGCCATCTGTCGAGGTCGCGCCACCGAGCGAGACCGACGCTTGGATAACAAGTCTGCCATCTTGATTTTATAATATTCAGCCACGGTTTTCTGGATATTATCGATGGTGACCAATTTTTCTTGCAAGGCGAGCAGATCGCGCAGGGCTTCACGTACGAAATCGATGGTGATCGCTCGCCCGGTAAAGTTGGCATTAGCGATCACCCGGTTAAGCGCCCCTTCCAGTTCACGCACGTTTGAGCGCAGACGCTTTGCGATAAAGAAAGCCACCTCATCAGGTAAACGAATGGCATGGTCTTCCGCTTTTTTCATCAAAATAGCCACGCGGGTTTCCAGCTCAGGCGGCTCAATCGCCACGGTCAGGCCCCAACCAAATCGCGATTTTAAGCGATCCTCGACCCCGTTTATCTCTTTAGGATAGCGGTCGGAGGTGAGAATGATCTGCTGGTTACCCTCGAGCAACGCATTAAAGGTATGGAAGAATTCTTCTTGTGAGCGTTCTTTGTTGGCAAAAAATTGAATGTCATCGATCAACAATGCATCGACACTGCGGTAATAACGCTTAAATTCTTCAATCGCATTGTTTTGTAGCGCTTTGACCATATCTTGCACAAAGCGCTCTGAGTGCATGTACACCACACGCGCATCCGCTTTGCGATCAGAAATGGCATTCCCCACCGCATGCAATAAGTGCGTTTTACCTAAACCCGTGCCGCCATATAGAAAAAGCGGGTTGTAGGCAGCACCCGGATTGTCTGAGACCTGACGTGCGGCCGCCAAGGCTAACTGGTTAGATTTACCCTCAACAAAGTTATTGAACTTGTGTTTGGGGTTGACGTTGGAGCGATGATTAACATCCGATTGCACCGGCGACGGGGCAGGCTCCCACACGCGTCCTTGCGGCGGCGCGGGCGCGGCTTGTTGCGGCGCGGGCGCAGCGGCAGGACCGGCAGGTGCCGCTTGCGGCGTCGCGGCAACCGGTTTGCTCCCCACCTCAAAGCGCAGCATGGGTACGTCGACACCACAAAACTCGTTCAGCAATTGGTTAATTTGATGCAGATACTTATCTCGCACCCAATCAAGCACAAAACGGTTTGGGGCAAAGAGGGTCAACGTATTGTCATTGAGCTCGGCCTGAAGTGGCCGTACCCACATACTGAATTCTGTCGCAGGTAAATCATCTTGAAGACGTTCAAGACACTGCAACCAAAGCGATGATGACACGTTTGACTCCACGCAGTTGTACCGAAAAGAGAAAGGCTTCAATGGTACTCCTGTCGCGTCCAGATCGCTACCCACACGATCCCGAAATCAGTGAATAAGATCCGAGTTATTCACATAGATCCCACAGAAATACGCGAGATCGCCACAACAAACCCATGTTTTACTCACAAGAACAGGATCAGATTGGCCAATGATCCTGTTCTTTCCTTGTGCATAATCTTGAGCAATATCGGGGTTATCCCCTGTTTTACGCGAAAAATGCGGTGCATAAGTTATGACTCATAACAAGAAGGTATTTCTCGCGAGCCGCTGCCACCCTCTATATTACGCACCTTATCAATATCGATGTGGTTACTACGGAGCTTTTCATGACTAAATGGTTCATCAACGCCTTGCTCAGCGTGAGCATGATTCTCACTGCCCCCGCCTTTGCTTCTGAAACAGTAAAAGTGGGCATGTCTGGCCGCTACTTTCCGTTTACCTTTGTTAAACAAGACCAGCTGCAAGGCTTTGAGGTTGATTTGTGGGATGAGATTGGCGCGCGCAACGACTACGATGTTGAGTATGTCACCGCTAACTTCTCAGGACTGTTTGGTCTGTTACAAACCGGCCGTATCGACACCATTTCAAACCAAATCACCATCACCGATGAGCGCCAGGCGAAGTACCTGTTCACTGACCCGTATGTGGTGGACGGCGCACAAATCACGGTTCGTAAAGGCAATGATGCCATTAACGCGGTCGCCGATCTGAAAGGCAAAACCGTGGCCGTTAACTTAGGCTCGAACTTTGAGCAGCTACTACGTGAACATTCAGCCGCTGATGACATCAACATCAAAACCTATGAAACCGGGATTGAACACGATGTGGCCCTGGGCCGTGCCGACGCCTTTATTATGGATCGCCTCTCCGCACTACAATTGATCAAAGAGTCAGGTCTGCCTCTACAATTAGCAGGACAACCTTTTGAAACCATTGCCAATGCATGGCCGTTTGTCGACTCAGAGCGTGGTCAACGCTTACGTGATGAAGTCAATGCTGCGCTAAACGCGATGCGTGAGGACGGCACCTTGGCGGATATCTCAACCAAATGGTTTGGTGGCGACGTCACTAAAAAGTAAGTGTTTACTTTCATTTAATAAGCCCGCGTTGGCGGGCTTTTTTGTTTAAAGGTCAATCATGGCGTTCGATTTTGATTACATGGCCTCCTTGTTTCCCCTGCTACTGCGTTATTTGGGGATTACCATGGAGATGGCTGTACTGGGCCTCATCTTCGCGCTCGCCCTCGCCGTGGCGATTGCACTGATCCGCGTGTTTCGCATTCCTTTACTCAATGGCTTAGCGCAAGTGTTTATCAGCTTCTTCCGCGGCACGCCATTATTGGTGCAGCTGTTTTTGCTTTATTATGGCCTCCCTCAGGTGATCCCCGCCTTGGTAGGGATGGAAGCCTTTACCGCCGCTGTCATCGGTATCAGCCTGCACTTTTCTGCCTATATGGCCGAGTCAATCCGCGCCGCCATTACCGGCGTGGATCGTAGTCAGATGGAAGCCAGTCTGGCGGTGGGCATGACCACCCGCCAAGCGATGCAACGCATCATCTTGCCACAAGCGGTACGTATCGCCCTGCCATCGCTGATGAACTACTTCATCGATATGATTAAAGCCACGTCACTCGCCTTTACCCTCGGGGTCGCGGAAATCATGGCACAGGCGCAAATGGAAGCGTCATCCAGCTTCAAGTTCTTTGAAGCTTACTTAGCGGTGGCACTCATCTATTGGGCGGTGGTCGTAGCATTAACGCGCGTTCAATATTGGGCTGAGGCACACCTTAATAAGGCGTATCAACGATGATAAAGATAGAAAAGCTCAAAAAAATCTATCAAGGAGTGGCGGTGCTTGACGGCATCGACCTCACTATCGACCGAGGCGAAATAGTTTGCATTATTGGCCCTAGCGGCACCGGCAAGTCCACCTTGTTGCGTTGCATTAACTTTCTCGAGCGCGCCGAGCAAGGGATCATCAAAATCGGGGAACAAGGCGTTGATAGCGGCAACATGGCCACCCGTAAGCAGGATATTCTGGCGTTGCGGCGTCAAACCGGCTTTGTTTTCCAAAATTATGCGTTATTTGCTCACCTCAATGCCCGTGACAACATTGCCGAAGGGCTACGCACCGTTAAGGGATGGGCGAGAGACAAAGCCCGTGAGCGTGCCCAGCAAATCCTCGATGATATTGGCCTTGGCGATAAAGGAGATCATTACCCGGCCTCTTTATCCGGTGGACAACAGCAACGGGTTGGCATCGGCCGGGCGATGGCGCTGGAGGCTGAGCTGCTGCTGTTTGATGAACCCACGTCTGCCCTAGATCCAGAATGGGTTGGCGAAGTCTTGGCATTGATGAAAAAGCTCGCGACTCGCCACCAAACCATGCTGGTGGTCACCCATGAGATGCAGTTTGCTCGCGATGTGGCGGATCGGGTGGTGTTTATGAACGACGGCCACATTATTGCCCAAGGGACACCGAATTGGTTATTTAACCAATGCGACGATCCTCGTTTGCATAAGTTTTTGAATCAAGTCGGGATCACCCCCTAGTCGCCGATCGCTTGGGATCGATCCTTGCGATCTGTGCCTAAGCGCTTATAATTCACCGCCCGGAGTGGCGTCGGTTAGTGATTGACTAATCGTTAGTCAATGGCTACAATCCGCCCTCTTTGTTGAGAGGCGTCGGAGACAAGCCTAGTGCTACCCTCCCACGTCGGGTTAACAAACCTAACACTGATCAGTAATAAAGGTAGAAACCATGAAACGCACTTTTCAACCTTCAGTTCTAAAGCGTAAGCGCACTCACGGTTTCCGTGCGCGCATGGCGACTAAGAACGGCCGTAAGGTCATTGCCGCTCGCCGTGCGAAAGGCCGCAAGCAGCTTTCTAAATAATCCGCAGTGATTTGTGAATAAGCTCGCTTATCCTCGGGAGTTACGTCTGCTAACTCCCGAACATTTCAGTGCCGTCTTCCAGCAACCGCATCGCGCAGGTTCGCCGCACTTAACTATACTCGCCAGAAATAATCCACTCGGCCATCCACGTCTCGGTCAAGCTGTACCGAAAAAGCAAATCAAACTTGCTGTTGATCGCAACCGCTTTAAACGTGTGGTCCGCGAAAGCTTTCGTTTACGTCAACATCAACTGCCGGCGAAAGACTTTGTGGTGATCGCGAAAAAAAGTGCCAACAATCTGAGCAATCAAGCGCTACGAGACGAATTGGACAAGTTATGGCAACGTTTGTCGCGACCGCCGCGCAAAAAGCGCTCATCGCGCTGATTCGGGGATACCAACTGGTCATCAGTCCATTAATTGGACCACGATGCCGGTTTACACCAACCTGCTCTCACTACGCCATCATGGCGATTCAATCCCATGGTGTGATAAAAGGGTGTTGGTTGGCAGGCAAACGTCTATTAAAATGCCACCCTTTGAATGATGGCGGCTACGATCCTGTACCGCCTTGCGACCACCATAACAGAGACAATTAACAATGGATTCCCAACGCAATATCCTGTTGATTGCCCTATTGTTCGTTTCTTTCATGCTCTACATGGAATGGAACAAACCAGATTCCCCGCAACCGCAGGGACAGGGCGTTGAGCAGCAGCAAACCACTCACAGTGACGTGCCAAGCAGCAATGACGGTGATACCACGTCTCTTGATGCACAGCCTGTCTCTGACAAGCTTGTCACCATCAACACTGACGTTTTAACACTGAAAATTGATACGCAAGGCGGTGATGTTGTCCACGCCGAGCTCCCGCAATATGATGCCGAGCTGGATTCTGACAATGCCTTCACGCTGTTGCACAGCAAACCTGATCATACCTTTGTGGCACAAAGCGGCTTAATTGGTGCGGACGGCATCGATACGGCTGAGGGTCGCGCACAATACCAGGTGACGCAAAACAACTTCTCGCTCTCAGACGATCAAGACACCTTACGAGTGCCAATGACGGTTGAGAAAGATGGCATTACCTATACCAAAACCTTCGTGTTTGAGCGTGGTAGCTATGCGGTGGATGTTGAACACACTATCAACAACCAAACCGACAACAATGCCAGTGTCACCATGTATACCCAGCTAAAGCAAAACTTGCTGGACGATGGCGGCAGCTTGACCATGCCAACCTATCGCGGTAGCGCCTACTCCACTGACGACAAGCGTTACGAGAAATACAGCTTTGATGATATGCAAAGCAAAAACCTGAACGTGACGTTTAACCAAGGTTGGGCCGCGATGATCCAGCACTACTTTGCCACCGCGTGGATCCCACGGGCGGACAATAATGTGCTGAGCACCCGTACCACGGCGCAATACGGTTATATCCAAACCAAGACTCGCGATACCATTGCCGCTGGCACCAGCAAGACGCTGACAGCCACCTTATGGGTAGGCCCTAAACTGCAAGAGCAAATGGCCGCGGTGGCACCAAGCTTGGATTTGGTGGTCGACTACGGCTGGCTATGGTTTATCGCTAAACCGCTGCACTGGTTGCTCTCCACCATTCAAACCTTTGTGGGAAACTGGGGTCTGGCCATCATCATGCTAACCTTCATCGTGCGTGGCGCCATGTACCCGCTCACTAAAGCGCAGTACACCTCAATGGCCAAGATGCGCATGCTACAGCCTAAGCTGCAAGAGATGAAAGAGCGTATCGGTGACGATCGTCAGCGCATGAGCCAAGAGATGATGGAGCTCTATAAGCGTGAGAAGGTCAATCCACTTGGGGGCTGTTTACCGCTTGTCCTACAAATGCCGATTTTCATTGCTTTGTACTGGGCGTTGATGGAATCGGTAGAATTGCGTCATGCGCCGTTCTTTGGCTGGATTCAAGACTTGTCGGCACAAGACCCATACTATGTGCTACCGCTGTTGATGGGCGCATCCATGTTCTTGATTCAGAAGATGAGCCCGACCACTGTCACCGATCCGATGCAGCAGAAGATCATGACCTTTATGCCTGTGGTCTTTACGTTCTTCTTCTTGTTCTTCCCATCTGGCCTGGTTCTATACTGGCTGGTATCGAACGTGGTCACGCTTATCCAACAGACCTTGATTTACAAGTCGTTGGAGAAAAAAGGCCTGCATTCACGCTCGTAACTCAGGCCGTGTCACGTAATAATGAAAAGGCGACCCGGCGGTCGCCTTTTTGTCGTTTATGGCCTTCGGGCCTGTTATTGAATTAAAGAGTGTGCATTATGGCTCAAACCGACACAATTGTGGCGCAAGCCACTGCAACAGGCCGCGGCGGCGTGGGGATTGTCCGCGTGTCTGGCCCGCTCGCCCATGAAATTGGTACAAAAATGACGGGGCGCGAGTTAGTGCCACGTCGTGCGGATTATTTGCCCTTTCTCGATCAGGAAGGTCAACCTATCGATCAGGGCATTGCCTTATTCTTTAAAGGCCCTCACTCGTTCACAGGCGAGGATGTGCTTGAACTTCAAGGCCATGGTGGCCCCGTGATCATGGACATGCTTATTCAGCGTATCAGTGCCTTTTCTGGGGTGCGTGCCGCACGACCCGGTGAGTTCTCCGAGCGCGCGTTTTTAAACGACAAACTGGATTTAGCCCAAGCTGAAGCCATTGCCGACTTGATTGATGCCAGCTCCGAGCAAGCCGCCCGCTCGGCCTTACAATCGCTACAAGGTGCCTTCTCTAGTCAGGTGAATACGCTGGTGGAAAAAGTGATTCACCTGCGTATTTACGTTGAAGCGGCGATCGACTTTCCCGATGAAGAAATTGACTTTCTCTCTGATGGCAAGGTTGCCAGCGACCTTAACCATATTATCGAGCACCTTGCCACACTGCGTAAAGAAGCCAACCAAGGGGCAATCATGCGTGAGGGAATGAAAGTGGTGATCGCAGGCCGCCCCAACGCCGGCAAATCAAGCCTATTAAACGCCTTGTCAGGAAAAGATAGCGCGATTGTCACGGATATCGCCGGTACCACGCGGGATGTCTTGCGTGAGCACATACATATTGACGGTATGCCGTTGCACATTATTGATACCGCCGGACTGCGCGATACCGCTGATGAAGTCGAACGGATTGGTGTCGAGCGGGCGTGGGATGAAATCGCGCAAGCTGACCGCGTGTTGTTTATGGTTGATGGCACCACTACTGACGCGACCCACCCTGCAGAGATCTGGCCAGATTTCGTCTCCCGTTTACCCGAAGCCATGGGCATGACAGTGATCCGCAATAAAGCGGATATGACCGACGAACCAATGGGACACGATAATACCCATGATCCCGCACTCATCCGCTTAAGTGCCAAAACCGGTGAAGGGATGGATGCACTACGTCAGCACCTCAAAGCTTGTATGGGTTACGCGGGGGGCAGTGAAGGCGGTTTTATGGCGCGTCGCCGTCACCTCGACGCACTTGCCAATGCCGCGCATCACTTAGACATCGGCCAAGCGCAGCTCGAAGGCTATATGGCTGGCGAGATTTTAGCAGAAGAATTGCGCCTTACTCAGCAACACCTCAATACCATCACCGGTGAGTTCAGTGCCGATGATTTGCTCGGGAAAATCTTTTCATCATTTTGTATCGGTAAATAATTATCCCCAACCTGATCACGGGATCCTTCCACTAAGGATCCCTTGTAATGCCTAGCCTGATCGCCTTTATCCTCACTGTTCGATCCTAAGTTATCCACGTAGTTTTCACCATGATCAGCTACGCTTTAACCAGGTGTGGATGGAGGTAGTATGCTTGCAAGTTTTAATCCGATCTTATCGATAGGCCTGAGTGAACATAATCAACTGATGCGGCATCAGATCCGTATGACCAATCTACTCACGGTGATTTGCGTGGTCGGCACGCTCATTTTCTCCACCATGTACTGGCTTGCTTTCCAACTCCCTATCGCGGCTTGGCATAACGTCGGTTACGCCTTTTTGTACGCGGCAACTTGGCTGGTGATGTGGTCAGGACGCTGGTATATCGCCCGGTACTATCTTTTTTTTATATTTTTTGCCCAGCAGTTCATCATGTCTTACTGGGTGTTTGCGGCGCAAAGCCAAAACGAACTCTTGTTACTGGTCTCACCCACTATCGTGTTATTGCTGTTTGATCCCAATGAGCGTTTGGCGCGCTACGGGTTGTCACTGACAGCCATCGGCTTAATGTTTTCCATCCAGGTGTTACCCACGCCCGACCCCTTGGTGAATCTTTCCAGCCTAAATAGCAAAACGATTTACCTCAGCATCGTTCTGATATTTATTGCCTTGTCAGTGATATTAATGGACTTCTATCTCCATGATCTCTACACCCTCAACCGGCAGGCACGGCAGTACATTCAGCGTGAGCCCTTAGCGCAAACTTGGAATGCCACCCAGTTTTATCGCCAGTTGAGCACAGAATGCCAATCATCAACCGATAAACCTATCGCTATCCTTTGTATTAATATTGACCACTTTCAGTCTTTTAATATGCAACAGGGTCACCATATTGGCGATCAAAGCTTACAATTCCTTGCTGGCTTACTGGATCGTCACCTACCACACGATGCGCTACTGAGCCGCACTCACGCTGATCAATTTTTGGTCATGCTAAAAGAAAATGATTGCGCCGATGCGCCAAAATGGGCGGTTAAATGTCATCACGCCATTGAAGAGACACCATTTACTTTTCATGGCGGTGCTCATGCATTCACCGCCTCGATAGGCATCGTTCAACACTTTTCCGGGAACGCTAAAGCGATCAGCTTGATTGACCAAGCCTGCCAAGCCATGACGGAGGCGAAGCAAGCAGGGGGCAATCAATGTGTCTGCCAACTTAGCCAAATGACGGTTAGCCAAGCGGTTTAAGCGGTGATTGACTCCTTGCAATAAGGCCGAAATACTAGGGACGACAACCTTAACGACGAGGAACGTATGGCAACTATCACCATTATTACCGGTAGCACCTTAGGCGGCGCTGAATACGTTGGCGATCACCTCTCTGATCTTTTACAAGCCAAAGGCCACCAGACTCACGTGATCAATGAAGGGATCATAGACGATGTACTCAGTGCCAGCACCTTACTTGTTATTACCTCAACCCATGGCGCCGGCGACTTTCCAGACAGCATCGCGCCTTTGATGGAACAATTACTCGCCGAGCGCCCGATGCTGCGTGATGTTCACTATGGCGTGGTGGGGATTGGTGACTCGAGTTATGACACCTTTTGTGAAGCCGGGATGAAGGCCGATGCGCTACTGCAAGATTTAGGCGCGATCAAAATCGGCGAGCGGATTGATATCGACATTCAAGCACATCCGGTCCCTGAAGATGAAGCTGAGCGTTGGTTAGCGGACTGGGAACCGCTTCTCCATACGATTAACTGAACAAAAAACACCCAACCAGGCTGTGGATAACTAAGGAATAACCCAGTGATCTTCCTTTAGTTATCCATTTAATACTTTTTACCCTCCCTACCCTATGTGGATAACTACCTATTTTGATCCCAGGTGATACAGGATCGGATCCAAGGCCACCCACAAAAAGTGATCGTTGTAAGATCTTTGATCTCAATGATCTTTTTTGAGTTATCCACTAAGATCCCTTTCCCTAATAGTAGATCTAATAAAAGATCTATATAAAGATCTTATATATATAAAGCCAATGCGCTTTAACGATCCGGATCAAGGTTTGGTTCCCTGTTGGCAGAAAAAGCGCTAGAATGTCGCCCCTTTTGCTTAGTTCATGCGCAAACACTTAACCAGGTTGAGGCTTTAATCATGTTTTACCAGGATCACTTTGACGTCATCGTTGTGGGTGGTGGCCATGCTGGTACCGAAGCGGCGCTGGCCGCCGCACGGATGAATCAACGAACACTATTGTTGACCCACAACATCGACACCTTGGGACAGATGTCGTGTAACCCTGCCATTGGTGGGATCGGGAAAGGACACCTGGTAAAAGAAATTGATGCCTTGGGTGGTGCCATGGCGCAAGCCATTGACAAAGGCGGGATCCAATTTAGAACATTGAATGCGTCTAAAGGCCCGGCCGTACGAGCCACCCGTGCCCAAGCTGATCGTGCGTTGTACAAAGCGGCGATCCGCCACACCTTAGAAAATACACCGAACCTTTCTTTGTTCCAGCAAGCCGTGGTGGATCTGATCGTCGAGCAGGATCGTGTCACTGGCGTAGAAACAGAAATGGGGTTGAAGTTCAGCGCGACCACAGTGGTGCTCACTGTCGGAACCTTTTTGGGTGGGAAAATCCATATCGGTATGGATAATTACTCAGGAGGCCGTGCGGGCGATCCTCCATCGAATAAACTGGCTGATCGTTTGCGTGCGTTACCCTTCCGTGTAGACCGACTGAAAACCGGTACTCCCCCACGCATTGACGCACGCTCGGTCGATTTTTCAGTGATGCAAACCCAACATGGTGATACCCCTTGTCCGGTATTTTCATTTATGGGGAATGTCCACCAGCATCCGGAACAAATCCCGTGCTATATCACCTATACCAACGAAAAAACCCATGACGTTATCCGCGAAAACCTCTCTCGCAGCCCAATGTATGAGGGAGTTATCGAGGGGATAGGTCCACGTTATTGCCCGTCAATTGAAGATAAAGTGATGCGGTTTGCTGACAAAGATAAACACCAGATCTTTGTTGAACCAGAAGGGTTGACCAGCAACGAGTTGTATCCCAACGGCATCTCCACCAGCTTACCCTTTGACGTACAAATGGGCATTATTCAATCGATCAAAGGGTTTGAAAACGCCAAAGTGATCCGCCCTGGCTATGCGATCGAGTACGATTTCTTTGATCCACGCGATCTCAAGCAGACCCTAGAAACTAAATTCATCGATGGCTTGTTCTTCGCGGGGCAAATTAACGGCACCACCGGTTATGAAGAAGCCGGTGCACAAGGTTTGATTGCCGGGTGTAATGCCGCGTTGCAAGCGCAAGGCAAAGAGGGCTGGAGTCCGCGCCGCGATCAAGCCTACATGGGTGTATTGATCGACGATCTCTCCACTATGGGTACCCAAGAGCCTTACCGTATGTTCACTTCTCGCGCGGAGTACCGCTTGTTGCTGCGTGAAGATAACGCCGATATGCGTTTGACCGAAAAAGGGCGCGAGCTTGGTCTGGTCGACGACGCTCGCTGGGCACGTTTTAACCAGAAAATGGAAAACATGGAACAAGAGCGTCAGCGTCTGCGTGGTACGTGGATCCATCCACACTCGGACGATGTCACTGCACT
Organism: Salinivibrio sp. HTSP; assembly: GCF_003390965.1. Taxonomy (NCBI): domain Bacteria; kingdom Pseudomonadati; phylum Pseudomonadota; class Gammaproteobacteria; order Vibrionales; family Vibrionaceae; genus Salinivibrio; species Salinivibrio sp. HTSP. Next base: position 9,945 of record NZ_PXUD01000065.1, on the reverse strand, counting down.
TAACGCCATGTTAAAAACACCGTTAGCGCGTGAAGCCAATGGCGAAGATTTGCTGCGTCGTCCCGAGCTGCGTTATCACGATATTGTGTCTTTGCCGACATTTGGTCCGGCGCATGATGATGCACAAGCGAGTGAGCAAGTTGAAATCCAAGTAAAATATGCCGGTTACATCGACCGTCAGCAGGATGAAATCGCCAAGTCGCAACGTCATGAACACACGGCACTGCCCACTGACCTTGATTACGAGCAAATCAAAGGCTTGTCTAATGAAGTGAAAGGAAAGCTTGCCGATGCACGCCCGGAAACCGTCGGCAAAGCGTCTCGCATTTCTGGCGTGACTCCCGCGGCGATCTCCATTTTGCTCGTGCACTTGAAAAAGCAAGGCATGCTGAAGAAAGGGGCATAAATGGAATCACAATTAACGCAAGGGCTTGCCAAGGCAGGCCTGGCTTTGTCGTCACAACAACAGGCGCAGCTTCTCGCGTATGTGCGCCTGTTAGACAAATGGAACAAAGCGTACAACCTGACATCGGTCCGTCGTCCGGAAGACATGGTGGTGAAACATATTCTCGATAGTTTGGTTGTTTCGCCCCATCTTGACGGCGATCATTTTATCGATGTAGGGACAGGTCCAGGATTACCAGGTATTCCTCTGGCTATCGCGAATCCGGATAAACACTTCACCTTGCTAGACAGTTTAGGCAAACGGATTCGTTTTATTCGCCAAGTGTTGCACGAACTCGAGATAGACAATGTCACGCCGGTGCAAAGCCGTGTCGAGGATTTTACTCCCGATGATGGCTTTGATGGCGTATTGAGCCGGGCGTTTGCGTCGATGAACGATATGGTGAGCTGGTGTCAGCATCTTCCTCATGCTGAGGGATATTTTTACGCGCTGAAAGGGCAAGTGGACCAGCAGGAGCTGGATGCCTTGCCTGCTGCTTGTTCTGTGACCGATATCAAAGCTTTGAAGGTACCGGGATTGGAAGGGGCGCGTCATCTAGTAATCTTGAGAGCAAAGAGTAACGAATAGAGGTCGAGAGCACGTGGGTAAAGTTATCGCGGTAGCAAACCAGAAAGGCGGCGTGGGGAAAACCACCACCAGTGTCAACCTTGCAGCGTCACTGGCTGCCACTAATCGTAAGGTGCTACTGATTGATTTAGACCCACAAGGTAACGCGACCATGGCCAGTGGGGTGGACAAATACGATGTGCATGCCACCGCCTACGATCTCTTAATTGAAGACACACCGTTTGAGCAAGTTGTGGTGGACGATACGGCAGGCAGCTATCACCTGATCGCCGCCAATGGCGACGTGACTGCGGCAGAAATTAAGCTGATGGAAGTGTTCGCTCGCGAAGTGCGCCTGCGCACCATGCTGGAGCCTGTGGTGGACCGTTATGATTATATTTTTATCGACTGCCCACCATCGCTTAACTTGCTGACGATTAACGCAATGACCGCTGCCAACTCTGTGTTGGTTCCTATGCAGTGTGAGTACTTTGCCCTAGAGGGATTAACCGCATTGATGGATACCATCAGCAAGCTGGCCAGTGTGGTCAACGCTGAGCTTCACGTGGAAGGGGTGCTGCGCACCATGTACGATCCGCGTAACCGATTAGCGACCGAAGTATCGGATCAGATCAAAAAACACTTCGGTGATAAGGTGTATCGTACGGTGATTCCTCGCAACGTGCGGCTTGCGGAAGCGCCAAGTCATGGCCGACCTGCCATGTACTACGACAAATTATCGAGCGGTGCCAAAGCCTACCTCGCCCTTGCGGGTGAAATCTTGCGTCGCGAAGAGCAAGCACGCTCCTCGCCTGACGCTGTCAATGCCTGAGGAAAACAATGAATTCAGCGAAACGCGGTCTTGGAAAGGGCCTGGATGCCTTGTTGGCGACCAGTGCACATGCACAGTCATCCACCCAAGCTTCCCCTGAGTCCACCAATACGAGTAACAGCGAATTACAGCAGTTGCCCGTTACTGCGTTGGATCCCGGTCAGTATCAGCCACGTCAAGATATGGCTGAAGAGGCACTGGAAGAATTAACCGAGTCCATCCGCTCGCAAGGTATTATTCAGCCTTTGGTGGTCCGTCAAGTGGCAGCCGGGCGCTATGAAATCATTGCCGGTGAGCGTCGCTGGCGCGCCGCTAAGCAAGCAGGGCTTAACAATGTGCCCTGCTTGGTGCGCGAGATGAGCGATAAGGTCGCCAGTGCGGTGGCCTTGATTGAGAACATTCAGCGCGAAAACCTCAATGCGATGGAAGAAGCCCAGGCATTGGCGCGCTTAGTTGATGAATTTGAGCTGACTCACCAACAGTTGGCTGAGTCACTCGGTAAATCCCGGACCACCATTAGTAACCTACTGAGGTTGAATGGGTTGGAATCGGGGGTGCGGCAGCTGCTGCTTAACAAACAACTCGAGATGGGTCACGCACGTGCCCTGCTGGCGTTAGAAGGCGACGCACAAATCGATGCGGCGCTGACCGCCGTCAACAAAAAGATGACGGTTCGCCAGATAGAAAAACTAGTAAAAAAGATGCTTTCGCCGCCTGTTGAGACGGAAAAGCCTAAATCGTCACCTGAGGTTGAAGCGCTCCAGCAGCGTTTAGGGGACAAATTAGGGGCCAGCGTCGCATTAACACAACAGAAAAACGGCAGTGGGAAATTGGTGATTAATTTTGAAGAATCCGAAAAATTAGCGCAAATTCTTGCAATTTTCGACGAAGAAATGTGACCTATGCCATTCGCTTTTTGTTACATAAAAGCGCTTACTGTGATCAGGTTACTCTGTTGTAAAATTTTCCCCGCTTTTTTACATCGATGCGATTGCATTAGTTGGGGCGAAACGTATAATTTTTGCTGTTTTCCCAGCACGGCAACAGTGCTAAGTGGAACGGAATCGAGGAACAAATACATGGTATCGACGCTCGCGCGGCCGGGTCGTGAAATCGCGACAAAATTGGTGCTTTTGCAAGCTGGCGTCGTATTAGCAACGGCAATCGTGATGGCACTTGCTATCAATGTCGACTGGGGAAAATCCGCGCTGATCGGTGGAGGCATCTTTGTGGTTGCCAATGCTGCGTTTGCGGCGTGTGCTTTCCTTTTTAGTGGGGCCAGAGCGGCGAAATTCGTGGTGGCGTCCTTCTTTAGCGGTGAAGTGTTGAAAATTTCACTGACTGTCGTCTTGTTTGTCCTTGCTTACCTGTATGTCGAGGTGGAATTGCTTCCCCTCAAACTGGCCTATTTGCTGGCATTAGGGATTAATATCCTCGCGCCAGTTTTATTCATTAACAACAACAAATAGGATGAGTTATGGCTGCGTCAGGTGATGCGCTTACACCGTCTGGCTATATCACTCACCACCTGACACACTTGTCAAGCGGTGAGGGGTTTTGGGCGGTTCACATTGATAGCCTGTTTTTCTCTGTCCTCATCGGTATTGTCTTCCTAGGCCTTTTCCGATCGGTGGCAAAGAAAGCATCGACAGGTGTCCCGGGTAAGTTTCAGTGCTTCGTTGAGATCTTGGTTGAGTTCGTTGATGACAACGTCCGCGAAACCTTCCATGGACGAAACCCACTGATCGCACCTTTGGCCCTGACTATCTTCGTCTGGATATTCTTGATGAATACGATGGACTTAATTCCTATCGATTTTCTACCGTATCCGGCGGAACATTGGTTAGGCATTCCTTACTTGAAAGTGGTGCCAACTGCAGACGTAAATATCACCCTTGCGATGGCGCTGGGCGTGTTCTTCTTGATGATTTTCTACAGCATCAAGATCAAAGGTGTGAGTGGCTTTGCCAAAGAGCTGGCGCTACACCCGTTCAATCACCCTATCATGATTCCGTTCAACCTCCTGTTGGAGATAGTCTCGCTGTTGGCGAAGCCTATTTCTCTCGGGATGCGTCTGTTCGGTAACATGTTTGCCGGTGAGGTGGTATTTATTCTTATCGCGGCCTTGTTGCCGTGGTGGGCGCAATGGCTGGGCTCTGTGCCGTGGGCAATCTTCCACATTCTAGTCATTACGATTCAAGCCTTTGTCTTTATGATGTTGACCATCGTGTATCTCTCGCAGGCACACGAAGACTCAGATCATTGATGACATTTTTTTAGAAAGCAATTTGTTAGTCATTATTGGCTCAAAGCCGACAACGAAAACTGGAGATAGTGATGGAAACTTTATTGAGCTTTTCTGCAATTGCCGTGGGCATCATTGTAGGTCTTGCTTCCCTTGGTACTGCGATTGGTTTCGCCCTGCTGGGTGGTAAATTCCTTGAAGGTGCAGCACGTCAACCTGAGATGGCTCCTATGCTGCAAGTTAAGATGTTCATCATCGCGGGTCTTCTCGATGCGGTTCCAATGATCGGTATCGTAATTGCACTGCTGTTCACGTTCGCGAACCCATTCGTAGGTCAACTGTAAACTGGCTAATAGCTGAACAGACCCTTTAGCTTATGATTAAGGAGGCGCCGTTGTGAATATCAACGCAACTCTGCTAGGCCAGGCAATCGCGTTCACTATCTTTGTGTGGTTCTGCATGAAATATGTATGGCCACCATTGATGCAAGCGATTGAAGAGCGTCAGAAAAAAATCGCTGACGGTCTCGCGGCGGCTGATCGCGCCGCCAAAGACCTGGATTTGGCCCAGGCGAATGCTTCTGATCAATTGAAAGAAGCGAAGCGCAACGCAACTGACATTATCGAGCAGGCCAATAAGCGCAAAGCACAGATCCTCGATGAGGCACGTGCTGAAGCGGCTGCTGAGCGCGACAATATCCTCAATCAGGGTAAAGCCGAGCTAGAAGCCGAGCGTAACCGTGCTCGCGATGAGCTGCGTAAGCAAGTTGCATCGCTCGCTGTTATTGGTGCCGAGAAAATTATTGAGCGCTCTATTGATGAGAACGCTCATAAAGATCTTCTCGATAAAATCACTGCAGAACTGTAACAAGGAGGGGCAGCAATGTCTGAACTGACAACACTCGCTCGCCCCTACGCGAAAGCAGCCTTTGATTTTGCGGTAGAAAAAGGCGAGTTAGCTCAATGGGCTGAAATGCTCGCCTTTACTGCTGAGATTGCCCGTGATGAACGTGTTCAACATATATTGGATGCCTCTTTCTCTGCCGACACATTGGCAGAGATGTTCATCACAGTTGGCGGTGATCAGCTCAATGATTTTGGTCAAAACCTGATTAAGGTGATGGCTGAAAACAAGCGCTTAAAAGCTCTTCCTGAGGTTTGTGAGCAGTTCCTAGCGATGCGTTTGGAACTGGAAAAAGAAGTTGAAGTTCAAGTGATTTCAGCGACGGCTCTTTCTGAAGAGCAACAACAAGCCATCAGTGACAAGCTCGCCGCGCGTCTTGAGCGCAAAGTAAAGCTGAACTGTAGTGTAGACGAAACCCTGGTTGCCGGGGTTATTATTCGAGCTGGAGACTTGGTCATCGATAACTCAGTAAGTGGCCGTATGCGCCGCCTGAGCGATGCATTGCAGTCTTGATTTGGGGAATTGGAGCATGCAACTTAATTCCACGGAAATTAGCGATTTGATCAAACAACGCATCGAGAAATTCGACGTTGTGAGTGAAGCGCGCAACGAAGGTACCATCGTGTCAGTCAGCGACGGTATCATTCGTATTCACGGCCTTGCTGATGCGATGCAAGGTGAAATGATTGAACTGCCTGGCAACCGCTATGCACTAGCATTGAACCTTGAGCGTGACTCAGTCGGTGCGGTTGTCATGGGTCCATACTCGGACCTGCAAGAAGGCATGAAGGTAACGGGTACGGGTCGTATCCTCGAAGTACCCACTGGCCCTGAACTGTTGGGCCGCGTGGTGAACACTCTGGGTGAGCCGATTGATGGTAAAGGGCCTATCGAGGCCAAAACCACATCGCCAGTCGAAGTGATTGCGCCAGGTGTTATTGCACGTCAATCGGTTGATCAGCCTGTACAAACGGGCTATAAAGCGGTCGACTCGATGATCCCTATCGGCCGAGGCCAGCGTGAGCTGATCATCGGTGACCGTCAAACCGGTAAAACCGCACTGGCTATCGATGCGATCATCAACCAGAAAGATTCTGGTATTTACTCTATCTACGTTGCGATCGGCCAAAAAGCATCGACCATTGCCAACGTGGTTCGCAAATTAGAAGAGCATGACGCACTGAAAAACACCATCGTGGTCGTGGCGTCGGCCTCTGAAGCGGCTGCCCTACAGTACCTCGCGCCTTACGCGGGTTGTGCAATGGGTGAGTACTTCCGTGACCGCGGTGAAGATGCACTGATTGTCTACGATGATTTGTCTAAGCAAGCCGTTGCTTACCGTCAGATCTCGCTATTGCTGCGTCGTCCACCAGGTCGTGAAGCCTTCCCAGGTGATGTTTTCTACTTGCACTCGCGCCTACTTGAGCGTGCGGCACGTGTTAACGCTCACTATGTCGAAGAGTTCACTCAAGGTGAAGTGAAAGGTCAAACCGGTTCGTTGACCGCCCTGCCTATCATTGAAACGCAAGCCGGTGACGTGTCGGCGTTCGTACCGACCAACGTTATCTCGATCACCGACGGTCAGATCTTCCTGCAAACCGAGCTGTTTAACGCAGGTATCCGCCCGGCGGTTGACCCAGGTATTTCGGTGTCGCGTGTGGGTGGCTCTGCACAAACCAAGATCATGAAAAAACTGTCAGGCGGTATTCGTACAGCTCTAGCACAGTATCGTGAGCTTGCCGCGTTTGCGCAGTTCTCTTCTGATCTGGATGACGCAACCAAGAAGCAATTGGATCACGGTCAGAAAGTGACCGAGCTGATGAAGCAGATGCAATACGCACCTATGTCTGTGTTCGAGCAGGCACTGGTGATCTTTGCGGCTGAAAAAGGCTACTTGGAAGATGTTGAGCTGAACAAGATCGGTGACTTTGAACGTTCCCTGCTGGCCTTTGCGAAGAGCCAGTACGCTGACCTGGCTGCTCAAATTGAAGAGTCTGGTGCTTACAACGATGACGTTGAAGCACAGCTGAAAAAGCTGTTGGATGACTTCAAAGCGACCCAGACTTGGTAACACGTAGGTGACCACTTCGGTGGTCGCCCACTAATGGAGAGTAACTATGGCCGGCGCAAAAGAGATTCGTAATAAGATCGGAAGTGTGAAAAACACACAGAAGATCACTAAAGCGATGGAAATGGTGGCAGCCTCCAAAATGCGTAAAACGCAAGAAGCCATGGAGTCGTCACGTCCATACGCTGTCACTATGCGCAAAGTGATCGGTCATCTTGCACTGGGTAACTTGGAGTACCGCCATCCGTATTTGGAAGAGCGGGAAGCCAAGCGCGTTGGTTACATCATCATTTCTACTGACCGCGGACTGTGTGGTGGCTTGAACATTAACTTGTTCAAAAGTGTCATCAACGATATGGAAAGCTGGAGCCAAAAAGGTGCCGAAATCGATATGGCACTAATTGGGGCGAAAGCCACCGCTTTCTTCAACAGTTATGGCGGCAATGTAGTGGCACAAACTGCTGGTCTGGGTGACACCCCAGTACTGGAAGACCTCATCGGTACCGTTGGGGTGATGCTGAAAAAATATGATGAAGGTGAGCTGGACCGCTTGTACCTGGTTTTCAACAAATTTGAAAACACCATGGTGCAGACCCCAGTGATCGATCAATTGCTGCCTTTGCCAAAGTCAGACGACGAGGAGATGCAGCGCAGCCACGCTTGGGATTATATCTATGAACCTGAGCCGAAACCGTTGCTCGATACCTTGTTGGTTCGCTATGCCGAATCGCAAGTGTATCAAGGTGTGGTAGAGAACCTCGCCAGTGAGCAAGCGGCACGTATGGTGGCAATGAAAGCTGCGACCGATAATGCGGGGAATCTGATTGATGATCTGCAGTTGGTCTACAACAAAGCCCGTCAGGCTGCGATCACCCAAGAGCTGTCAGAAATTGTTTCTGGCGCAAGTGCGGTGTAAAGGCAAGGGTTAACGAACTAGTTTAGAGGAATAACGATGGCTACAGGTAAGATCGTTCAGATCATCGGTGCGGTAGTCGACGTAGAGTTTCCACAAGACGCCGTACCTCAGGTATATGATGCGTTGAATGTGAAACGTGAAGGCGAGCGTCTGGTGCTGGAAGTTCAGCAGCAGCTTGGTGGTGGCGTTGTCCGTGCCATCGCAATGGGCTCATCTGATGGTCTGCGTCGTGGAATCGAAGTAGAAAATACAGGTAAAGCAATCGAAGTCCCTGTGGGTGAAGCCACACTGGGACGTATCGTCAACGTTTTGGGTGACGCGATTGATGAGCGTGGCGAGCTCGGTGAAAAAGAGCGTTACTCTATCCACCGTGAAGCGCCAAGCTATGAAGAGCAGTCAAGTGCGACCGAACTTTTGGAAACCGGTGTGAAGGTTATCGACCTGATTTGCCCGTTTGCGAAAGGCGGTAAAATCGGTCTGTTCGGTGGTGCGGGTGTTGGTAAGACCGTTAACATGATGGAGCTTATCAACAACATCGCATTGCAACACTCGGGTCTGTCTGTTTTCGCAGGTGTCGGTGAGCGTACTCGTGAGGGTAATGACTTCTACTACGAAATGCAGGAAGCCGGTGTTGTAAACATCGAGAACCCAGAAGAATCAAAAGTGGCCATGGTCTATGGTCAGATGAACGAGCCACCAGGCAACCGTCTGCGTGTTGCACTGACCGGCCTGACCATGGCGGAAAAATTCCGTGATGATGGCCGTGATGTACTGCTGTTCATCGATAACATCTATCGTTACACCCTTGCGGGTACCGAAGTATCCGCCCTGTTGGGTCGTATGCCATCAGCGGTAGGCTACCAGCCAACGCTGGCGGAAGAGATGGGTGTACTGCAAGAGCGTATTACCTCAACCCGTACTGGTTCTATCACCTCGGTACAGGCGGTTTACGTGCCTGCGGATGACTTGACTGACCCGTCACCTGCGACCACCTTTGCCCACTTGGATGCAACGGTTGTATTGTCACGTAACATCGCGTCTATGGGTATGTACCCAGCGATCGACCCATTGGACTCTACATCACGTATGTTGGATCCTCTGGTTGTTGGTCAAGACCACTATGATGTGGCGCGTGGCGTACAGTCTGTCCTTCAGCGTTATAAAGAGCTGAAAGACATCATTGCTATCCTGGGTATGGATGAGCTGTCTGAAGAAGATAAAATGACGGTTGCACGTGCACGTAAGATTGAGCGTTTCTTAACGCAGCCTTACCACGTCGCCGAAGTCTTCACCGGCCAGCCAGGTGTTTATGTTTCGCTGAAAGATACCATTGCAAGCTTCAAAGGCCTGCTAAGTGGTGAGTACGATGATATCCCAGAGCAGGCATTCCTGTACTGCGGTAGCATTGAAGAAGTGCTCGAAAAAGCGAAAAACCTGTAAGGCTTGAGTAGGAGGCGATATGGCAGCGATAACCTTCCATCTGGATGTGGTCAGTGCAGAGCGACAATTGTTCTCTGGTCGTGCTGAGCATATTCAGGTGACCGGTAGCGAAGGTGAACTGGGTATTCACGCAGGACACACACCGCTGCTGACCGCTATCACGCCTGGCATGGTTCGCATCGTCAAACAAGGCGGTAGCGAAGAGATTATTTATCTTTCTGGTGGCACGCTTGAAGTGCAGCCTAGCACAGTCACTGTGCTGGCTGACACCGCAATTCGTGGTGAAGAACTGGACCAAGCTAAGGCGGAAGAAGCGAAGCGCCGCGCTGAGGATAAAATCCACAATCAGCATAAAGACGTCGACTTTGCTCAAGCGGCCAGTGACCTGGCTAAGGCGATTGCGAAGCTTCGAGTGATCGAGCTGACCAAGCACAAGCGTTAATCAGGCACTTACGGTGAGAATAAAAGCGACGCTTCGGCGTCGCTTTTTTGTTTGCCCAGCGAAGCTGGCAAACCCGTCAGGTTGAAA
>NZ_PXUD01000064.1:0-18802 GCF_003390965.1 Salinivibrio sp. HTSP | reverse complement strand
GAGGCTTTGCGGTGGTGGCTGACGAAGTGCGCAGTCTTTCAGTCAAAACCAGTGAATCTACCGAGCAAATTCAATCCAACATCAAATCCTTGAGTGAGGCCACTGAATCGGTAGAAAAAGAAATTAAACGCATTGGTAGTATCTTAGAAAATACCGCCGGACGCGTGTCTGAATCACAAGAATCAGTCAGTCAAGTGCGCGAAACCATCACGGATATTTCCGAGCGTAGCGGACAAATTTCGCAAGCAACCGATGAGCAGCGTCAAGCCATTGATGAAGTCAGTCAAGCAATCAATGAGGCCTCAGAAGCGACTAATCAGGTTACAGAAGGGGCGAAAGATAATGCCACGCGCACCGACAAAGTACTTACCCTGAGTGAAGACATCAAAGTACAAATGGAGAAATTTAAAACGTAATCAAAGAAATAATAACAAGGAGAGAACATGCAAAAGCTGTTTACCGTTAGCTTGGCAATATTATTACTGGTACCTAGTGCGATGGCAAGAACGCTGACAGCAGCGCAAGATCCGTGGCCACCCTTTGTGACCGAAGATCCTGACAGGCCAGGTATTGCTATCGAGCTTGTCAAAGCAGCGATGGTTACTCAAGGCTATGAAGTCGACTTTAAAAATATGCCATGGGCGCGTGCGCTTGATGCCGTTCGCAATGGCAGTATCGACTTATTGCCCGCCACTTGGCATACCGACGCACGCACTCAGTATCTGCGTTACAGCAACCCTTATATGAGCAACCAACTCGCCTTTATTAAACGTGCTGATGACAACTTTCAGTTCTCTGATTTAAATGATCTAGAGGGCAAAGTGGTCGGGGTTGTACGGGGTTATGGCTACGGCGATGCATTTTTAAATGCGACGCATTTTGATAAACCTGCGGCCAACAACTTAGCGACTAATTTGAAAAAGCTGCTCGCCAGCCGTATTGATCTGACCTTGGAAGATAAGATCGTCGCCCAATCAGTGATGCAAGAAGAAGCGATTGATAGTCACCAGTTTGCCTTTACTGACCAAGCGCTTTCAACCAACCCTTTATATGTTACTAGTGGCAAAGCTAACCCCGACAGCCAGATGTTTATCAATGCCTACAACAAAGGGCTAGAGACGATTAAAGCGAATGGCACGTTTGAAAAAATCCTGAAAAAATACGGTGTTGATTAATATTTTGATGATCGAAAAAGAGGTGTCATTGCACCTCTTTGTCACTGAACGAGTAAAGCCGATCCGCTATTTTATATAAGCATCCAAGACAGCTTGTAGTTTTCCAGATTCACGCATCGACTCAAATCCGGCATCCAGCGTGGCTTTTATTTCCATGGCTTCTGGGTGCTCACGCGAGATCATCATGTGAAACTTATCACCACTGTTTCCCGGAATCGGCTCGACTTGCATCCCGCCAGCGAGATAATCAATGCCTTGTGCCGCTTTGAACCCTGCGAGTATCTCGTAGCGTGCTAAAAATACATCACAGCGCCCTGCTTGCGTCTGTTTTACCAGCTGCTTAAAGTCTTTTGCTGACTTCCTCACCTGGCTATCATCGACACTGAATCCTATGTAGTTATAGCCCAATAGACCACACATACGCAGCTCATTAATATCATCCGCTGTCTCGATATTCAGGCCATTCGGATATTGTTGAGTTGAATAAATATAGCTGGGCTGCAGCTTGTAATAATAGTCAGTTAAGATAAAATCACGATCGCGCTCTTCACTGTAAGATGCACTGAGGGCAATATCGTAGTTGCCTGCTTTTGTCTCAAAAACGCACCGCTTCCACGGCGGTAAATCTACCGATACATCTACACCGCTGTCTTGAAAGATGGCATTGAGGACATCAATGTCATAGCCTTCGATAGTTTCGCCTTTTTTATAGTGAAAAGGTGGCCAATTTGCCCCATCACCACACACTTTAAGCGATGAGATATCGAGTGCCATAGCTGGCCCTGATAGTAAGCTGCCAGCTAAGGCCGAAGCAGAGATTAAAGCAACTTTCATAGTGAACTCCTTTTGGGAAAACTCACTTTAAGTATTGATGATATTCACTATGACGCGACCTGAATTACTGAGTTTTTTTAGGATTTATGATCACCACTTCGCCAGGCTTTAACCCCTTACGCACGCGCCCTTGCTGTGTGAGCGATACCAGCCGTGTTCTCACCTCACCCGCGTCAAGCACCTTCACATAGTTAAGTTGTCCAATTTGATAATACGCATTGCTCGGTAGATAAAGCACTGGCTCGGCTTTTTGTGACACGGTCACTTTTGCAAACATTCCTGGTAGCAAAGTATCACTCGCCTCCGTGTTTGGCAGTGTCACGGCAACACGATAACTGCGTGACGTGGCATCGGCAGCCGGTGTCACAGTGCGCACCACGCCCGTAAGAGTTTTATCATAGGTCGGGAGCGTAACCGTTAACGATTGACCGATGTCGACATAGGGTAACGCAGATTCCGCCACATTGACCGTCGCTTCAATGCTTTCAGGGTTGTACAGGGATAGCAGCGCCGCACCCGGTGTCGCCGTATCACCTTGGTTGATGATTTTATCGGTGATCAGCCCTGAAAACGGCGCGCGCACCAGACTAAAGCCAAATTGGGTTTCAGCCTCATCCACCGCAGCAAGGGCACGACGGTATTCAGACTGCGCCGTTTTTAAGCGATTCTCCGCCTCATCGAATTGAGATTGTGGCACCAGCTTTTTCGCCAACAAGGTCTCCATGCGGCGGTAGTCACTGCGCGCGGTATTCAATTGCGATTGCGCCGAGGCCAAGGCTTGTTGAACTTGGCGGACTTTGGCACTGAGATCGGCATTATCCAAACGCAGCAACACATCCCCTTGCTCAACGCGGTCGCCGACATCAACCAGCACTTCTGCAACGGTTGCGGTCATTCGCGCCGCTAAGGTTGCCGTCTGTCTTGCCTCCAACTGGCCGGAAAAAATGCGGGTTTGTGGCTGTTCGGCCGCCTCAAGCGTTAGCGTCTCAACGTTGTCCGGTGTCTCGTTCAATGTCGAGACGGGCGCGACATTCGAGGTAAACACCCCAGCCATCACCAAAAACAACACCAATAGCCCAGTGCCTAGCACCAGTGCGAGTACGCCTTTTTTTGCCTTCATGCATGCTCTCCTTCTACTGATAGGCCGTGGGTGGGATGATTTTGATACGCAAGGTTGTACACCACGGGCACAACCAGCAAGGTAAATACGGTAGACGCGGCAATACCGAAAATAATCGCCCAGGCTAACCCATTAAAAATCGGGTCGAGGGTGATAATCACATTCCCCAATAAGGTGGTGCCGGCGGTGAGTAAAATGGGCCGCATTCGCACTGCGCCCGCTTGTACTAAGGCTTCACTCAGCGCCATACCTTGAGCGAGTGACTGTTGAATAAACTCAATCAATACCAATGAGTTGCGTACCACGATCCCCGCCAGTGCAATCATGCCAATCATCGCGGTGGCGGTGAACAGCGCCGGATTTGGATAGCCGCTGATCTGACCGCTCAAACCATTGAGCAACCAAAAGCCTGGCATAATGCCAATCACGGTCAGTGGAATTGCAAGCATAATAATGCCTGACACCGCCGGTAGCCCGGTTTGTATCAGCATCACTATAAAGACGCCCAGTAGTGCCGCACCATACGCAATCCCCAGATCACGGAAGACATCAATGGTGATCTTCCACTCTCCTTCACCACTCCATACCACCTCGATACCGTCACGCACCTGCCAACCATCACCCGCGCCATTATCCAGATAACTACGCGCTGATAGCGGGCGAGTACTGTCCGACTCAGGTTGATTAAAATCAGCCATCATGTCGGCGACTACCTCGCCCGGTACCCTTCCAGTGGGTTCGGCATACACATACACGACGGGGCGTAAATTCTTATGATAAATAGGCTGATCAACCGGTTGCCGCTCAAAATGGCCGAGTTCACTCAACGCGACCAGCGGCTGCGGCGCATCCACCAAGGCACCTTGAACCGATTGTTTCGCCACCCCTGCGCGACCACGTACATGCAGGGCGAGCAGCGCATCCAGTTGATCACGGGCGTCCGCTGCAAGTTGCAATGTGACGGGCAAAGGATCCATTTCATCGGCATCGGCCAAATGGGCCAGTGTAACCCCTTGGTTCGCGGCCCTGAGCGCTTGGTTAATATCGGCCACCGCAACACCTGACAAGGCGGCTTTTTCTTGGTCTACGACAAACTGCCAGCTCGATAGAGGTCCTTGAACACTGGTGCTCACTTCTGACACCAAGGCTTCACGCTTTAATCGCTCTGCTACCTGAGTCGCTTGCGCTTGCAGGGTTGAATACGGCGTGCTTGGTGAGCCATACACTTCGGCGACAATGGTTGCCAGCACAGGCGGCCCCGGCGGCATTTCCACTAATTGCACTTCGGCATCATATTTTGCTGCGATGGCTTCTAACTCATCACGCATGCGTGTCACCACGCCATGTGATTGCAACGCGCGCCGGTGCTTATCCACCAGCACTACCCGCAGTTCACCTTGGTAAGGCGCATGACGAGTAAAGTAATGGCGCACCATGCCATTAAAATCCATCGGTGAAGCGAGCCCGGCAAAGCCGGATACCGATACCACCTCGGCTTGCGTTTGTAGGTAACGGTTCATCTCTCGCAGCGCATTGGAGGTATCGACATGATTAGCGGTTTCCGGTAAATCCAGTACCACCTGGAACTCGTTTTTATTGTCATACGGCAACAGCTTAAGCGGTACGAGGCGCAACGCAGGCAACAGGGCGGCAATGACAAACAACACGCCCACTATCCACAAAAACGCTTTAGCGCGACGATTGTTTTCCAACAATGGCAGCAACACGCGCCGATAGCCACGGTACAGCGGCGTGGTCTCAAGGCGATAGTCATCACCTTTATTGGACGCGCGAACAATTTTTTTGGCGAGCCAAGGGGTGACTAAAAACGCCACTAAGGTACTGATCACCACACTGACCGGCACATTGAATGCCAGCGGTGCCATATATGGCCCCATCATGCCGGTGATAAAAAACATCGGGGTGAACACAATCACAATCGCCACGGTCGACATGATCAATGCGCGTTTGATTTCCAACATCGCCAGCACAATCGTGCGGCCACGCGGCTTATTATCATGGGTCAGGTGCCGTTCAATGTTGTCGATACTGGCAATCGGATCATCAACAATCAGCCCTAGCGCCAAGATTAACGCAAACAAGGTGACGCGGTTAATTGAGTAGCCAAAGGCTAAATCCAGCCCTAATGCCGCGCCATAACTGATTGGGATCGCAATCGCCACCACTAAGGCACTGCGCCAGTTTAAGAATAAACCAACAAAGACCACCACGGTGAGCACCGCAATACCGAGGCTGGACACCAAGTTTTTCACTTTGGCATCGGCGGTTTGGCCGTAATTGCGAATGATCTCGACGCTTACGCCATCGGGAAATTGCGTGGCGACCAAATGATTGAGCGTGGCGGTGACATCCTCGGCCACGGTTACCGCGTTGGCGCCTTTTTGCTTCGCCACCGAGAGAAACACCGCGGGATGCGGCTGGCTATCATCGGTCGATTGGATCCACGTATCTGTGGCGGGCTCTTGCGCGCCGTCCGATAACTTGGCCACATCCTGCAGGTACACAGGTTTGCCATTCACCACCGCCACCACTAAATGGCGTATCTCCTCCAGGCTTTGATACCACTGGCCGGTTTTTAGTAAATAGCGCTCACCCTGATGTTGAATATCGCCAATATCACGCTTTTGATGGCTCAACGAAAAGGCATTGGTGAGATCAGACACACTGATCTGATAGCTAGCCATGGCGGCAGGGTCGAGCGTGATCAACACCTGACGCGGCACGCCGCCCACCACCTTCACCGCATTGGTTTCGGGAAGGGCTTTTAGATCCAAGGTCGCCTGCTCGGCAATGCGTCGCAGCGCATAATGGCCGAGCTGGTCAGGTTTGTCGCTACGCAGCGCCGCAATCACAATCGGCACATCATCAATTTCCACAGGCTTAATCGCCCACTCGCTCACGGCAGCTGGGATCGCGTCTTGATTGGCATAGAGCTTGTTATACAGTTTCACCAAGGCAGACTCGCGATCTTCGCCAACGTAAAAGCGCACCGTGACCAGCGCGGAACCGGCTTGGGTGGTGGAATACACATACTCCACCCCATCAATTTGGCTGACTTTTTTCTCCAGAGGCTGCGTCACCTGCTTCGCCACTTGCGGGGCACTCAAACCGGGCGCTTGCACCACTATATCCGCCATGGGGACGACAATTTGCGGATCTTCTTCTTTGGGAGTGAGCCACAGTGCTGCCGCCCCCACCAGCAGCGCGAGCACTATGAGGATGGGCGGGAAGAAGCTGTTCATCACTCGGGTGATCAGCTGACCTTGTGGCTGAGCATCTCGCATATTCGATCCTTTAGCTGATGACAGTAACGACAAGAAAACGACAGATAAAAAGGTGACGGTTAATTAACCTAGCACATCAACTGGCAATGAATGTGTGCTGACCACTCAGATTCAGACACAATAGAGCCGCTGTAAGGTGGCGATAATCGCCGCGACGTGGGGGTCATTGAGCTGATAAAACACCTGCTGCGATGACTTACGTACCTTGACCAGTTGATGCCGCTTTAACACACTAAGGTGCTGAGAAAACGCCGATTGACTCAAGCACGACCCTTGCAGTAATTGCCCTACGGAGCGCTCTCCCGCCAAAAGCTGGCATAGCACAATTAATCGCTCAGGGTGCGCCATTACTTTCAACATGGTCGCCACTAGAGACGCTTGCTCACGCATGGCAACGATGTCCATATCCGGTACGCTTTCTGCCTCAATCGGCACACTTGACTCTGCCATCGCTCACTCCTTTTTTGCCAATACCCATAGCTTAGCGCGCCATTTTGTTTAGTCAATTCTAATTTAGTTAAATTATTATTAGACTTTTCTAAATATAACTTCTAGAGTGTCCCTAGTGCCGACAAACACTGAAGGCGTTCGAGCCAAAGCGGTTCGGTCTGTCGGGTAATCGTATAGGTAATGCAAAGGAGTCTTGCTATGACAATCGATAATGGCGTACGCGTAATCGCTGGCATGATGGTGCTACTTTCTGTCGTGCTTACCCTCACAGTTCATAGCCAATTTGTTTGGCTAACCGTTTTCGTTGGCGTAAACCTGATCCAAAGTGCGTTTACAGGGATTTGTCCGGCTGCCTTTTTCCTGAAAAAACTTGGACTAAGCAACGCTTAATGGAGTCATAATGACCAAAATCGTGATTATTGGCGGCGTCGCCGGTGGCGCTTCTGCCGCCGCTCGCGCCCGTCGTTTAAGTGAAGAAGCCGAAATTATCATGTTCGAGCGGGGTCCTTACGTCTCGTTCGCTAACTGTGGTTTGCCTTATCATATCGGGGGTGACATTACCGACCGCAGTAAACTCTTGCTGCAAACCCCGGACAGTTTTCGCGCCCGCTTTAATGTGGATGTGCGCATCAATAGCACAGTCACCGCGATTAACCGCGAGGCCAAAACCGTCACCGTCACCCGTGCCGATGGCAGCGATTATCAAGAAGGCTACGACAAGTTACTGTTAAGCCCAGGTGCGGCCCCCATCATGCCGCCTATTCCTGGCTTAGATAACCCGCTGACTCACTCACTTCGCAATATTCCAGATATGGATGCGATTCTGCATACCATTGATATGAATAACCCCAGCCATGCGACTGTCGTTGGCGGGGGTTTTATTGGCCTTGAGATGATGGAAGCGCTGCATCAACGCGGAATTAAAACCACTCTATTAGAGATGGCCGATCAGGTGATGACGCCCGTCGACCGCGAAATGGCGGGGTTTGTCCATCAAACCATTCGCGACCAAGAGGTCGACTTACGTTTAGGCACCGCGCTGGAGTCCGCCGAGTTTATTCCTACCACGCATGTCGCCAGTGATGATGCCGGCGAGCCTAGTGAGCCGCAACACTTAGAAGGTTCACTGAGCCTCACGCTCAATAATGGTGACACGCTGCATACTGAATTGTTGATCATGGCCGTTGGCGTTAAGCCTGAAGTCACGCTGGCGCAACAGGCGGGACTTGCCATTGGTGAAAAAGGCGGGATTGTGGTCAACAGCACCATGCAGACCCAAGACCCCGATATTTACGCCGTCGGCGATGCGGTGGAAGAGATTGACTTTGTCACTCACAAGCCGACGTTGGTGCCATTGGCTGGCCCAGCAAACCGTCAAGGGCGCATGGCCGCTGACAACATGCTAGGCAGCACTGAGCATTATCTCGGCACCCAAGGCACCGCTATCTGTAAAGTATTCGATCTTGCGATCGCCTCAGTGGGCCAAAACGAGAAACAACTCAAGCACGCTGATATCGACTACCAAAAGGTCTATGTTCACGCCGCCAGTCATGCGGGTTATTATCCCGGCGCAGAGATTGTCTCATTTAAGCTGCTGTTTTCCCCGGATACGGGCGCTATTTTAGGCGCACAAGCGGTGGGCAAAGACGGCATTGATAAACGCATTGATGTCATGGCCGTAGCACAACGTGCCGGCATGACCGTTGAGCAACTCCAACATCTAGAACTCACCTACGCGCCGCCGTATGGCAGTGCTAAAGATGTGATTAATCAAGCGGCCTTTGTAGCAACTAACCTCATTAAGGGTGACGCTAAAGCGATTCATTACCACGAGTTAGGTGCACTGCGTGATGATCAAGTGCTGCTGGATGTGCGTAATGCCCCCGAGCGCGAAAACGGTCAGTATATCGATGGTGATATCCATATTCCGGTAGACGAACTGCGTGGACGCATCGATGAACTGCCCAAAGACAAAGAAATTTTGATTTACTGTCAGGTCGGTCTCAGAGGCAACGTCGCCTACCGCCAGTTAGTCAATCATGGTTTTAAAGCTCGCAACTTAATTGGGGGCTATCGCACCTACAAATTCGCCACCGCCTAACCATTCAGACAATCCCTGTCAAAAAGCACGAGCCCCCGTTCGTGCTTTTATTTATTGGAAAATCTCCCCTACCTCGTTTATATCTTAACTATTGTCATGATTAGTTGTAAGGCTTTTAGTCATTAAATTCATGCATGATGTCACGACATCACTCCACTGAGTCTCATTTCCCGTTTTGAGCAAGAGGATAACTATGCTAGGTCGCTCTAACACTCATTTACAAGCACTTGAGCAAGCCATTATCGCCGTTGTCACGATTGATCATCACAATAACATCACCTTTTTTAATCAAGCCGCAGAGGATATATGGGGATACGCCGCGAACGAGGTATTAGGTAAAAACGTGGCGATGCTGATCCCTACCGAACTGCAAGCTGATCATGATAGTTATGTTAATCGACACAGAGAGGGCGGGGAGGATCGTATCGTCGGACGCTCTCGGGAAGTGCAGCTCAAGCGGAAAGATGGCGCATTGACTTGGGTACAACTGTCGTTATCCAAGATACGTGTCGCTGGCAAAATCCATTACACCGCCTTTGTTCGTGATGTGACCGCGGAACGAGAGGCACGAGAGATGATGACCCAAACGCTCGAGCAAGCGCTTGATGCAGTCGTGTGCATAAATGAACACAACTGTATCACTTTTTATAACAAAGCGGCCGAGCAGTTGTGGGGATACAGCAAAGAAGAGGTTCAGGGTAAGAACGTTAAAATGCTGGTCCCGCAAGCAATTCAGTCTACTCATGATGAATATATTGATAGGAACCGCAAAACCGGAGAAGACAAAATTGTCGGGACAAGTCGAGAAGTCGAAATTGAACACAAAGACGGTCATCGCCTCTGGGGACAACTGTCACTGTCTAAGATACGTCTGGATAACCGGACACTCTATACCGCATTTGTCAAAGATGTTACGGAAGCAGTAAGACGTCGCGAAGAAATGCAATTACTGTCCATGGTCGCTAACGAAACCGACAATGCCGTTGTGGTGGCGAACCCAAAGGGTGAGGTGGTATACGTTAATCGCGGCTTCGAAGATATGTCAGGCTATACATTTAATGAAATGGAAGGGAAAAAGCCAGGACATGTTTTACAAGGTAAAGATACCGACCCCCAAACCATACAAAATATCCGCGATCATTTATCACGTTGTGAACCCTTCTATGACGAAATATTGAATTATAATAAGGATGGCGAGCCCTACTGGATCTCCTTATCGATAAACCCTGTTTGGGATAATCAAAACCAACTAACCCATTTTATATCGGTACAAGCCAATATTACGCAAGTCAAGCAAACCTATTTAGATTTCACCCGCAAACTGGATGCTATTGGCGGCGCGCTCGTCATTATGGAGATTGACGCGACTGGCAAGCTTGATTCCGTGAACCCCTTATTTGAAGAGGCACTAAAACAGATTGATAAGTCGTGTGACGACGCGTCACGTTCTATTTATCATAAAATTACTCACGAATTAAAAGAAGCGATTGATGAACAAGGGCATGCTTCGGCGTTGATCGAGTTTGATGGTCAACATGACCAACTGGCGATTGATGCGAGAATCTGTGTACTTAAAGATTTATCCGGCAACATACTCAATTATGTCATGTTCGGTATCGATATCAGTACGCGGCGTAAAACAGTCGCAAAAACACAAACATCAATGCAGTCCGTCTCTCAGTCCAGCCAAGAGGTCATGAAAATCATTGATACCATCAACAACATTTCAGAGCGCACTAACTTACTCGCACTCAACGCCGCCATAGAGGCCGCTCGCGCGGGTGAGCTTGGGCGTGGTTTTGCCGTGGTCGCCGATGAGGTTCGTCAGTTAGCCCAAAGCTCTCATCAGTCGAGTAAACAGATTAGTGAATTAGTGGAAAGTACCGTGCAAAGTATTGATGAACTGGCCACCTTGTTGAATGACATAGAGAGCTAGAACGCCGAGAAGCCCAAGAGCCAACACTCGCACCATTTATTCACGCAAAAACTAAATTAGCATTGACTCATGCAAAAATCTCAGTATGCTACCTGTCTTATTTAATTGTAACCTGTTTTGAGTCATCGAGAGGAAATCATGACGTTCCCTATCCCATGGGATGCCCTATTTGGTGGCATGCTGGTTGGTGCAGCCTGTCTGGCACTATTAGCGCTTAATGGCCGTATTGCCGGGATCAGCGGTATTGTGTCAGGCGCATTGTCATCGAATGTCCATGAAGCACAATGGCGAGGTTTGTTTTTGCTAGGGATGGTCAGTGCTGGCATCTTGATGCCATTTATCGGTTTTGAATTACCTAACGACACAAACCTTGCGCCTACACTCACACCTATGATTGCCGTACTCGCGGGGTTGCTGGTCGGAATAGGCACTCGATTAGGTAACGGCTGTACCAGTGGTCATGGCATTTGTGGCATGGGTCGCTTATCGAAACGGTCAATCGTGGCAACGCTCACTTTTATGAGTGCTGCCTTTGTCACTGTTTTTGTTCGTTTATATCTTTAAGGACGTTTATCGCTTATGTTTCGCCTTATTGCTTTACTCTCAGGCTTTATCTTCGGTGTGGGTATGATGGTGTCAGGCATGGTCAATCCCGCGAAGGTGATTGGCTTTTTGGATGTGTTCGGCCAGTGGGATCCCAGCCTTGCATTTGTGATGGGCGGTGCGCTGCTGATCTTTGTTCCCGGTTACTTTTTGGCCATACGCCAGCAGCAAAAACCCATACTGGCCGATCAATTTTGCCTGCCCAAAACGCGAAAGATTGATAAAAAACTCATCGGCGGTGCATTACTCTTTGGCACCGGCTGGGGACTCGCCGGACTTTGCCCAGGCCCGGCAATCACGGCCATTGGCTCTGGTGCACTACCGATAAGCTTATTTGTGATTAGCATGCTAGTCGGAATGCGGCTTGTCGCCTACCTTCAGCGGCCACGAGCGCCCTCGCCATTAAACGCTTAAAGAGCGATCAAGGGATGCTGCGCCCTCATTATTCATTTTCGCGATAGGGCGCTAGTATTCCACACTAAGTGGCGAGGCGTTGAACCGTATCTGAGACTTCCTCAGCGCCAGCATAAATATCGCGCATCACGGCTTCCGCTGCCGTAATCTTTTCTCGGCTCTGTTCGGATTCTGCGACGACTTCTTCCATCGACTCACTCACTCCCTGAGTCAATTTTCTATTTTCATCGACAACATTTGCGATTTGCGTTGTCGATTCACTGGTACGTTTGGCCAAACTTCTTACTTCGTCTGCAACTACCGCAAAGCCTCTGCCCATCTCGCCGGCTCTTGCCGCTTCAATCGCCGCATTCAGGGCGAGTAAGTTGGTTTGTTCGGCAATTTGATTGATAGTGGTCACGATCTCTTCAATGCTCTGTGCGTGCTCAGTCAGTTGGTGGAGCTGCTCTGCCGTTGATTGCATTTTTTCAGTGACATGACTCGTAATGTCAACGGCCTCTTTGAGCAAGGCACTACCACCCTCAACATGTTGAAGTGTTGCGGCTGACGAGTGATGAGCGAGATCAGCAGCTTGTGAGACTGCGTGGCTTTTCTGCACTCTAGTGGTGATATTTGAGGCAAATTTCACCACTTTCTCAACACGTCCACTATCACCGAATATTGGGTTATAGGTGGCCTCTAACCAGATTTCGTTACCAAATTTATCACGGCGTTGATACTGCCCGCTTTTAAATTGTCCACTTTCTAGCTCTGCCCAGAAAGCCGGGTTTTTCTCATAAAATTCTGCGTCACAGAACATACGATGATGCTGGCCTACAATATCATCTAATTCATACCCCATTGTGGCTAAAAAGTTGTCGTTAGCATGGATAATGTTACCTTGAGGGGTAAAAATGATGGCCGCCATTGAACGATCAAGGGCTGTAAATAAGGCCTCTTTTTTAGTTTTTTCTTGGTGGATCCGCGTCACGTCCGACGCGATTTTGCGGACTTTAATCACTTTTCCGGTCTTGTCTTTAACCGGAAAATAGGTCGCATCCATCCAAATTTCGTTACCATTTTTATGTCGGCGCCGGACAACTCCCTTTTGTCTTTCACCCTGACCGAGCCGCGCCCAAAAATCTCGGTATTCTTGAGACTGCGAGGTTTCAGGAAAACAGATCGCAGAGTGGTGTTGCCCAACAACCTCTTCAAACTCATAACCGATAATATCCAACAGCAACTGGTTACAATTAAGGACAGTTCCATCTGTCGAGAATGTAATGGTGGCAACACTTTCGTTAATCGCATCTAGCTCTATCTCTAGATGCTCTCTATTTTTCTCACTCTCGGCAAGCAAGCGTTTTGTTTGATTAAACATCATGGTGGCTCCCTATTACCTCTAGGCCCATATTTTTGCTCCTTGCGCTTCTCATCTGCTGTGGCTAGCCAATCCACATGAGCGCTTGAGAGCATGTTAAATGACGTCTATTCGCGTCATATCAAATAGCATAGCGAATCACCATGGTTACACCAGTCAGACTTTTTAATGAACAAGCATGATAGGTGTCAATTATGTAAGTAAATAATAAAAACCATGCTAAACAATAGGATGAATAATTATTTTTTGTATGTTTAGTTTGCCAAACCATCCAACAAAGCAGCCACTGTATCAATGAATGGTGTAATGCTTATTGCGCCACCCATTGCACTCATACTATTGAATGAGATGCCGACTGACTATTACGAAGAAAACAACCCCGACGACAAATACCGATCGCCGCGATCGCAAACAATGGCCACCACTACAGAGCCGGGTTCATCTTTGGCGACTTGCAGGGCCGCAAACACCGCACCACCCGAGCTAACACCTGCACATATACCCTCTTCTCTGGCGAGGGCACGCGCGGTCTCTTTCGCCTCTTGCTCAGAAATATCTATCACCTCATCAATATTTTCATCGGTATAGATACCCGGTAAATACTCAGCCGGCCAGCGCCGAATACCAGGAATCGCGCTCCCCTCGGTAGGCTGTAACCCAATGGTTTTAATCGCGGGGCGGGGCATTTTTAGGTACTGCGAGGTTGATTTACCGTTTGCCGTGTCCCCCGTGGTCGCAGGTTTACTCTATTTGCTGCTTTATGGCGGCCAGATCCTGTTTGGCGATCGCGATGTCACCCGCGTTACGGCACAGACACAGAGCCGCACCGCCTCAATTGGCCATTCTTAGCGGCAGATAGCTTGGTGTATGATATTTAGGTGATTTATCGAGTGGATGTTGGCGGTGCTTTATGAGTTATCTATTTTAGCGTTTACCTTTCGGACAGGCATCGCCACTTTCAATTCGGATAGCGTAGAAGGATAACCCAAGTAATACCCTTGCACATATTCGCAACCAAAGCTTTTTAACAATGCTAGTTGCGTGGCCGTTTCCACACCTTCAGCGACCACGTTGATTTCTAGGCGTTTGGTAATATCGATAATGCCGGCCGTGATCGCTTTAGCACGGCTATCGGTTTCCATCGATTGGATGAAGCTGCGATCAATCTTGATTTCATCGACATTAATCCGATTAAACATTCCCAAAGAGGTATACCCCACACCAAAGTCATCAATGGAGAAGGCCACGCCATGGCGTTTGAGGATATCGACCACTCGCGCGCACTCGAGAATATCATCAAGTGCTGCGGTTTCGGTTATTTCTAGGCACAGGTAACGCGCGAATTCTGGGTTCAATTTCAAGTAATCATCAATACGCCGGATCGCACTCTGGCTATTAAACTCAACCGCAGAAATATTCACCGACACACGCTGAATAACAGTTCCCAACAGGTCACTATCGCGTAGCTGATTGGCAGCTTTTTCGAGTACGAGCGCCGTTAGGTCCTCGCAAAAACCCTGTTCTTCGGCGAGCGTGATAAACGTACTCGGTGGCACCACACCATAGGTTTCATGGGTCCATCTCGCCAATACTTCTAAGCCGCTTAATTCGCCCGACGTCAGGCGATACTGCGGTTGAAAGACAACCTCAATCTCTTTGTTATTGATTGCAACTCTGAGTGCAGAAACGAGCTGCCTGCGCTTTTGGGCTTGCTCGGTTAAGTGCATATCATGATAGGTTACGGTGTTTTTGCGTTTTTTAGCCTCATTAAGCGCACGCGTAGCCGCCGTCATCAAGGTGGCAGCATCGTCACCATCTGGCCCGAATAACGCCACCCCTATCGAACAGGTCGCCTGTTGCTCGTATCGTTGTAAATGTCGATGACATTCACGGTGTAGTCTATCAATATAGAGCGCCATATCGCTGGCACCGTCTAACGCAACAAGGCAGGCAAAGCGGTCTGCATGGACACGCGAAGTAAGCTTATCTAATAGCGTTGATACCTCAATGGCATGTGCCATATCAGACAATAGGTGATTAGTACGTTCAAACCCAAGTTTATTGGTGAGTGATGTAAATCCATCAATGTCGATAATCACCAAAACATACGAGGTTTGTTGATCCCGTGGGGCAAGCAAAGTATCCACATGCCGCATAAAGACTGAAGGGCTGTGCAACCCTGTAACACTATCAATATCACTCGCTCGCTCTAACGCTAGGTTATTCTTTCTCGCCAGGCTCCAGAGCATCATCGACGTCACCACCACAAAGAAATGCCCTTTGAATGCTTGTCCTAATTCATGCATCTCTAGATTCGTTGCCAACGCAGTCACCACGCGATCGGAAAAAAGGATCCACAAAGTCGCAAAAAAGAAATAGGTAAACGCCAACTTCAATGCATAGTAGTTCGTTTTCTTCATTATGGTTCCCGTGCGATGACGTCCATTCGACCTGCTTGCGACACCCTATCTCCCACCTAAGGTGACGAAAAGGGAAGACGGTGATATCAAACTCTGCCTCTTTTAAATCATTATTAAAAATGAGACAACGTTTTTAACGCATACTAGTTCGAATGCTCGTTGTCCGCCAGAAAAAACGACAATAAACAACCTAGTAATTGATAGGCACCTTCCATGCCTATCAGCTATAGCATCTATGATGGGGTGTTAACTCATCTTGCATTAATCCAACACAAACGGGTAAAACGTCACACATTATCCGGCCGCACCGTCTGCGCGTGCTTGGCTCAGCATGGGGCCAAATCGCACCGCAAACCAGCCATAGCTAATCGTCCACAGCAGTGCTGATACGGCAACCAGCTCTAGGGTATACACCGGCCAAAACCAGATGCCAAATACTCGGACGAGTGCAGAAATAAGTAAGGCGTAGAACAGCCACGAAACAGCGGGGCCCTGATAAACATTGCGCCCAGTATGGCCAAGCGTGACTCGCGCAATCATGGCCAGGACAACGCCCCCGAGTGCACCTATCGCGAATAAGTGCCAGATAAGGTTTGATGCCCAGGGGTTAATTACCACCGCTTTTAATATCAATCCAAGTGGTAAAAAGACATAAAATAGATGAAGCGAAAACAGCATCGGCACCTTGTATGCTTTCCAGCCTTGCCAGCGATAGAGCCGAACACATTGCGCAATGCCCGCTGTGAGCAGCAACCCACGCGCGGCCATATTGTCAGTGCCGGACACCAAAGTGACGCCAATCAGTAGCACAAACACAGCAATAATCGCTCGCTCTAGCCACACAGGTGTGCTGGACACCTGTATACCCAACTTTTTCTCCGTGAAAAACGGGATCACACGGCCACCCATTACGCTAATAAGCAGCATGAACCAAAGCAAGGTACTGTGCCAAACTTGGTTTATAGGCAGGGCAACCTCTCCTAACAACGCACCATAAGATAAAGCGTTCAGTAAAGCCGCGATGGCCAAAACGGGGATAAAAATATAATTACGTTGACGCTTAGTCACTACCACGCGATAACCCAAGGACCATGCCACACAGGCCATAAATAGGGTATCAAGTACAAGGCTCGCCCAAACCGGGACATCCACCCAGAAGCTCAATCGCGCCAACAGCCATAATGAAAAAATGGCGAAAAGCTTCGATCCCCGGGTACCTGGCACACCCGTCCAGTTTTGCACCGCCGTCATTAAAAAACCACCGACAATGGCCATTGAAAAGCCAAACAGCATCTCGTGGGCATGCCACCAAAGCGAAGGCACCGTGAGTGACACCATCCCAGGATGGGTGTACAGCCCACTCCATATAATAATGACCAGACAGGAGTAAAGAGCACCAAAGAGGAAGAAGGGCCGAAATCCCAACCGGAACAATGGTGGGATCTTATCTTCTTTTTGTTTGTCGGTGACATTTAACAACATTCAAGCGCTCCATCTGCAGAATTGGGTTATTCACCCTAGCACACACGGAAACACTACTTTTGATATTAAACAAACCCCAACCAACTTAATGTGCCACAAAAAGAAAGGTTATTGTGGTTATTGAGTAACCAAGATCCATGTTGTCGAATCAAAAAGCTGGACGTAACCGATATGAACCACAACAATTTTCTCACCACCAACCGGTGCAATATTCAAGCTGGCAGAGCCAAAGAATGAGGAGGCCCATGACCTATCCATCTAGCAGCAAGTTTGCGGTACTAGGCGCGGCACTTATCGCCATAAGCTATGGATTAGCCCGCTTTGCATTCGGGCTGTTCGTCCCACCGATCCGCGATGACTTAGCACTGAGCCCCTCGCAGATAGGTATGATTAGTGCCCTGCCGTTGATTAGCTTTGTGATCGCAACTGGTTTTGCGCCGCTGATTGCCGATCGCATTGGCGCAAGAATCACTGCAATTGTTTCTGGTTTATTTGGCGCTCTGGGCCTCGCCGTCATCAGTCAATCGACTAACAGTGTCTCACTAGCTGTCGGTGTGTTTGCTTGCGGCATTTGCACCGGCTTGATGATGCCCGCCCTCACCGCTGCCATGCAGGCTATCGTTAATCGCGCGCTGCACGGTAGAGTCAGTTCAGTGATGAATGCGGGTACCAGCATTGGTGTAGTCGTTGCTGTGCCTGTGGTTTTGCTGCTCGAATCGGCTTGGCGCACGGCCTATTTGTCTTTTGCAGTACTTGCGACACTTGGCATTGTAGCCGCCTGGCGGATGTTGCCATCTGTCTCGCCTGTCACACCCACAGATGCCGCTCCTGCGCCACCGATCAGCCGATTACAATGGGCGCGGCTGTTCCGTTTATCGTTGTTTGCATTCGCGATGGGATTTGTCTCTGCCGCGTACTGGATTTTCGCACCGGATTTGGTTATTACGCTTGGCGCGCTTCCTACTGATACAACCGCTTGGCTATGGGTTGCCGTTGGCATTGCAGGTTTAGGCGGAGCAATAGCCGCAGATCTTGCAGATCGTAACAATCCTCCAATTACCCATTCATTAATGTTAATGATGTTGGCGGCAAGTATGGCACTCATTGCCGCCAGTCCTGGCAACAGCGGAATCACGCTTTTTTCCGCTCTCGTGTTCGGGCTTGCCTACATGAGTTTAACTGGCTTGTACCTAATGACCGGGATCCGACTTCTCCCCGGGCGCTTATCCCTCGGGCCTGTTTTGCCTTTTATGGCCGTATCACTCGGCCAAGCGGTCGGCTCTCCGGTGTTAGGCTTATTGATTGAAAAAATGGGTTATGCTGGCGCTTTTTCGGTATTTGC
Organism: Salinivibrio sp. HTSP; assembly: GCF_003390965.1. Lineage (NCBI taxonomy): Bacteria > Pseudomonadati > Pseudomonadota > Gammaproteobacteria > Vibrionales > Vibrionaceae > Salinivibrio > Salinivibrio sp. HTSP. The sequence goes on along the minus strand of NZ_PXUD01000064.1, from coordinate 260 downwards.
CTCCGCCAGCATTGTGGTTGCCATTATCTCTCCACTTTACCCTCGTCAGCTCGAACAAGAGTGGGACGAAGACGTGATTGAGGACACTGGCCTACAAGCGGCCTATGATCATCAACTACATGATGAAGAAGGTGAGCCTTATCGCGGTGTGGAAATAGAAGAAGAGATCGAAGCCGTTGAAGAAGACCGCACCAATGAAAATTAATTACAAAAATATTATTTAATATCGACATATGGTTTAACATTGATCACGTTTAAAA
>NZ_PXUD01000063.1:79483-97765 GCF_003390965.1 Salinivibrio sp. HTSP | reverse complement strand
GCCATAAACGCCCCAAGCAATCGCAGAGACAAACAGCGGCAAGATCCCGGGAATTAACGAGGCGCCATCTGCGACAGGAGCAAACTGCATCCCCGTGGCGGCGAGCAGATAAAACGGTAAACCCGCCCCGAAGGCAATCGCAAACAGATAACGTTTGGGCACAGAGACAATATGGCGCACCCGATGACGACTCAGCCAACCAAATAGGAGGGCCGCAGGCAAAAAGCGCAGTAGGGCAATATCGCCACTGGTTAACACTGACTGGCTGGCCTGACGTAAGGAGATAAACAGGCTCGCCCAAATGGTCACGGTGACAAGCATGGCGGCGAGGCCCAATAAACGTTGAGAGGTGGCAGGCATGGTTGATCACTTCCTTGTTAATGGATGTGGTTAGTGTGGCAGCGTCAAAGGAGGGATTGGTGGCAAATTAAAGGGTGATTTGCCATCATGTTGGCGTTTCTCATCTTTAATTATCTTTTTGTTGTTAAAAATCACTAAGGAAGCGATTTGGACAGTAAAGACAAAGCCATTCTGGCGCTGTTACAAGACGATGCGCGCCGCACGACCGCAGAGATTGCCGATGCGGTTGGCTTGTCGTTTTCGCCTTGTGCAAGGCGGATTAAGAAATTGGAAGCCGATGGGGTGATAGCGTCCTATCAGGTCACGCTCGACCGCCAGCGGATAGGGCTTAACATGACCTTTTTTGTCAATGTGAGCTTGAGCAATCACCGAGAAGAGGCGATTGTCACCTTTGAGCACGCGCTGGTGGAAATGGATGAAGTGATCAACGGCCACGTAATCTCAGGGACTTATGACTATTTACTGGAAGTGGTGACGCGAGATTTACCGCACTATGAAGCCTTTATGCGCCAGTTACAGACCCTAGCGATGGTTAAAGACATTAACACCAATGTGGCGATCCGCGCGGTAAAACAAGGCGCGGCGCTAAAAGTGTAGCGCCGCGTTATTATGTGAAATAGTGGTTAGCGAATAGCGATTAGCTAAGGTGCTGGCTCAGCCAGTCACTAAAGGCATTTTGGGGCAGGGCACCGTTGAGTACGTCAACGCGCTCGCCGTTTTTAAACACCATCAAGGTCGGAATACTGCGAATACGATACTGCGCGGCCAATGCTTGCTGCGCTTCGGTATCGATTTTGACAAAGCGTGCGCGGCCTTCTTCTTGCTCGGCCACTGCTGCAAAGGCAGGCGCGAAGCTTTGGCATGGTCCACACCACGGGGCCCAAAAATCGACCACGACAGGGACATCGCTATTTAGCAGCGCATTAAAATTATCATTGGTACCTTCAATCGGCTTACCGTCCAGCACATCAGACTGACACTTGCCGCATTTGGGGGCGTCATTCACCCGCTCGCTTGGAATGCGGTTCATGGATTGGCAGTGAGGGCAGCGTGAGGTCAAGATTGTCATGGTGTTTCCTCGTTGAATTATTTGTGCCTAATATAAGTGGATAATTCGGCTCGCCCCAGTTGAATTTATCAATCACTCAAATAGAAAAAGCCGATGACAAGGCACCGGCTTTCATTGCAGGCTATTGATGCATTTCGCGCTAGAGTGCGTCCACCACCTTGAGGATGGCACTGAGCATATCGCGACCGAAGGCTTGGCTGCGCGCAGGTGACCAGCCAAAGTCTGGATCCGGTTGGTCATTGTGATCTTTAAACGGCATTTCAACGGTATACGACAAGCAGTTGAAACGCTCACCAATCCAGTTCGAGCCCACGGTTAGATTGGCTTTACCGGGGGCGTCTTTGTCGTAGCCGTGCTCGTCTTGGAACTCTGGCGTCACGGTGAGTAAGGCACGCTTAAATCTGTCCTCTAAATCCGCCATGCGCGCGTCATAAGACGGGATCCCCTCGCAACCGGCAACAAAGTTATACGGAATCGCCTCATCACCGTGGATATCGAGGCACATTTTCACCCCTGTTTGCTCCATACGCGCACGAACATGATACACCTCGGGGCTGCGCTCAAGCGTAGGGGCTTGCCATTCGCGGTTTAAGTTGGCACCCACCGCATTAGTGCGCAAGTGGCCGCGCACACTGCCGTCGGGATTCATATTCGGCACCACGTAAACGTCGGCCTTTGCCAACAGCGCACGGGCGGTGGTGTCGGTGTCGTCAAGCAATCGGTCGAGCAACCCCTCGATAAACCATTCCGCCATGGTTTCGCCTGGGTGTTGGCGGGCAATCAGCCAAATCGGTGTTTTCGGTTGCGCAGACTCACTGAGCTCTGAGCGGATTTTCAGCAGGCTAATATCGCGCCCGTCCAAGGTCTGGCCGAGGGTTTCTAGCTGACATTGTGGATAGGTCTGCGCTTGGTGAATTAAATCCAGGTGGCGCTCATAGCTATACGGCGCGAAGTAGGCGAAATACATCGAACCATGTTGTGGCGTGACTTTAATGGTTAGGGTGTCGCCGTCAAATTCGGTGGGGACACGGAACCAGGTATCACGGTCGTATGAGGCGACCGCTTGATAATCTCTCCAGCCTTCAGGGTAGGCCGAACCTGCCAGTTGCTGAATATGCAGTGTGTGAGCCTGATTGACTTTCGCCTCTAAGCGAAAGTGAAACCACTGATAAAATTCAGACTGGTTGTCGTTATGAATGGCAAGTTGAATGTTGTTGATGTCGTCATCGTTAACAACGCGAATATTCCCGCTGTCGAACTGGCTAAAAATACGCATAGAGCATCCTTTATCGGTTTGAGAGGCCAGCTGTGTTTGCACCTGAGGGTAAGCCTTTTGTTATTTCCGCTTCTTCTGTTGCCTATTTGAGCAGACAACGGACGTTGACGGATTTATGCTGATTGAATCTCTGTGATTATCTTGCCGTGCCAACGGTGAGCTGGCAAGGTGCTATCTCGATCCAAGCCAATTCTCCAGGCTTTTGAACACAAAAAGGAGCCATTATGCAGCTTCACGATCAGACGTTACTCAAATCTCAGGCCTTAATTAACGGCAAATGGGTTGATGCCGATAGCCAACAAACCCGCGCAGTGACCAATCCTGCGAACGGAGAGCACTTGGCGACGGTACCCAATATGGGGGCGGAGGAAACCAGCCGCGCCATTGATGCGGCGGATGCGGCGTTACCCGAGTGGCGAGATTTAACCGCCAAAGCGCGGGCTGACGTGCTATATCGCTGGTACGAGCTGATGCTCGAGCATAAAGAGGACCTCGCCGCGATCATGACGGCTGAGCAAGGCAAGCCATTGAAAGAAGCGTCGGGAGAGATCCAATATGCGGCGTCGTTTTTACAGTGGTTTGCTGAAGAAGCGAAGCGCGTTTATGGCGCGACTATTCCCGCGGAGCAAGCGGACAAGCGTATTTCAGTGATCAAGCAGCCGATTGGCGTGACTGCGGCGATTACCCCGTGGAACTTTCCGGCGGCGATGATCACCCGTAAAGCGGCCGCCGCCCTGGCGGCAGGGTGTACCATGGTAGTGAAGCCTGCAAGCGATACGCCATTGTCGGCGCTGGCGCTAGGGGAGTTAGCGTTACGAGCTGGGGTGCCAGCTGGGGTGATCAGCGTGGTGACTGGGGCGTCGGGCCCCATCGGCGATACTTTATGCGCCGACAGACGCGTCCGTAAGCTCTCGTTTACCGGCTCCACCGAAATCGGCGCACAGCTGATGGAAAAATGTGCCCCAACCATTAAAAAGCTCTCGTTGGAGTTAGGTGGCAATGCGCCTTTCATTGTGTTTGATGATGCCGATATTGATGCCGCGGTTGAAGGTGCCATCGCGGCGAAGTTTCGTAATGCTGGGCAAACCTGTGTCTGTGTTAACCGCATTTACGTGCAAGCGGGCGTGTATGAAGCCTTTGCAGAAAAGTTTATCCAGGCGGTGAGTCAATTGCAGGTGGGTAAAGGCACCGACGACGGTGTAGACATTGGCCCACTCATTAACAAAGGGGCAATAGAAAAAGTGAATGCCCATCTGGATGATGCCAAGCAAAAAGGCGCTGCGATTGAGCTGGGTGGCGCGTGCCCTGAGCTGGGAGAAAACTACACTCAACCGGCGGTGATTAAATACGCGACCCCAGCGATGCAGATAGCTAAAGAAGAGACCTTCGGCCCCGTGGCCCCGCTATTTTCTTTTGAAGAAGAGGCGGATGCCATCGCCATGGCCAATGATACCGAATTTGGTCTCGCGTCTTACTTTTATGCCAAAGACATTAGCCGCGTGCATCGGGTAGCTGAAGCGTTGGAATACGGCATGGTGGGGATTAATACCGGCCTGATTTCGACCGCGGTCGCGCCCTTTGGTGGGGTGAAGCAATCGGGCCTTGGCCGTGAGGGATCACATTGGGGACTCGATGAATATCTAGAAATGAAGTACTTGTGTTTGGGCCTTTGATAACGTGAGCGATTTGTACCGCCAAGTGTTAAAAATTACTGACACGTAAAGCGGTTCTTACGCGGTTTATGGCAGTCAACTTGCCTCTAACGCCACCAAATTGGTGATAATTCAGGCAAGTTGACTGTTTTTTGGCGGCTTAGTGTATGAATATTTGCATTTGCCCACATCCGCTCTGTTGTTGGCTTTTCATCCGTGGTAAAACTCAAGTAATATGCGTAAGAGAAGTCCAACCGTTGCCTTGGTGCAGCATGTTGGCGAACCAAACCAAGTGGAGATACAAGTTTGATCAATGTGTTCCTTGTAGATGATCACGAGCTGGTTCGCACAGGGATTCGACGTCTTTTAGAAGACGTTCGTGGCATAAAAGTGGTAGGGGAAGCCGACAGCGGTGAAGCTGCACTCAAGTGGTGCCGGCAAAATCACGCCGATATTGTCCTAATGGACATGAATATGCCAGGTATCGGTGGGTTAGAGGCGACACGCAAGTTGCTTCGCTACTCGCCGGACGCCAAGATTATCGTGCTCACGATCCATACAGAAAACCCGTTCCCGACTAAGGTAATGCAAGCGGGCGCCGCGGGTTATTTGACCAAAGGCGCCGGTGCCGATGAAGTGGTGAACGCGATCCGCATGGTCAATAGTGGCCAGCGTTATATTTCACCGGACATTGCCCAGCAAATGGCACTCAGTCAGTTCTCTGCCTCTTCAGATAATCCTTTCAAAGAACTGTCAGAGCGTGAATTGCAGATCATGCTAATGATCACCAAAGGGCAAAAGGTTACCGACATTTCCGAGCAACTTAGCCTGAGCCCGAAAACGGTAAACAGTTACCGTTATCGCTTATTCAGCAAGTTGGGCATTAATGGCGATGTGGAATTGACCCACCTTGCTATCAGGCACGGCATGCTCGACACCGAAACCCTGTAACGCGAAGTAATCCAGGACGAGACCGCGCAGTGCCGAACACCTTCGACGCGAAAAGCTTTCTAAAAACCGTCCCTCACCAGCCTGGCGTTTATCGCATGATGAACGCCGCGGGTGAAATTATCTATGTGGGTAAGGCTAAAGATCTCAGTAAACGCCTAGCCAGCTACTTTCGGGTCCAGGTTTCCAGTGAGAAAACCAAAGCCTTGGTGCGGAACATCGCCGATGTAGAGGTGACGGTGACCCACACCGAAACCGAAGCGCTGATCCTCGAGCACAACCTGATCAAGCAGCACCGCCCCAAATACAATGTATTGCTGCGAGACGACAAGTCTTACCCTTATATCTATCTCAGTGCTCACGAGCATCCACGGCTGGCGATCCACCGCGGCGCGAAAAAGAAAAAGGGCGAATATTTTGGTCCCTTTCCTGATGCCAATGCGGTACGCAAAAGCCTGCATCTGTTGCAGAAAATATTCCCGGTTCGCCAGTGTGAAGACTCGGTGTATGCCAACCGCAGCCGGCCTTGCTTGATGTATCAAATTGGTCGCTGCTCCGGCCCTTGTGTACCAGGGCTGATGAGTGATGACGACTACGCCGAGCAAGTCAATTTTGCCCGTATGTTTTTACAAGGCAAAGACCGCGAAGTGATCGACAGCTTGGTGACCAAGATGGAAACCGCCAGCCAAGAGCTGCAATTTGAAAAGGCGGCGGAATACCGCGACCAAATCCAAGCGTTGCGCCGTGTGCAAGAGCAGCAGTTTGTTTCGCAAGACAGTGACGATGACATTGACGTTATCGGCTTTGCACTAGAAAACGGGGTAGCGTGCATTCATGTGCTCTTTTTGCGTCAGGGTAACGTGCTGGGCAGTCGTAGCCACTTTCCTAAGATGCCGGCAGAAACCGACCCTGGTGAAGTGGTTTCAAGTTTTGTCAGCCAGTTTTACTTGGCGCAAGCGGAAGGGCGCACCATTCCCAGCCATATTTTGATTTCTGACGATATCGGTGATGATCTTGGTTGGCTGTCAACTACCTTGAGTGAAATCGCCGGACGCAATGTGCGCCTACAAAGCCGTCCGCGTGGGGCCAGAGCCCGCTTTTTGAAGCTGGCCAACACCAATGCGCGCACCGCCCTGACCAGCAAAATCAATCATCGGATGACCATCCAGAATCGCTATCAAGCGCTGCAAGAAACCTTAGGCTTAGAGCCGGTTAAGCGCATGGAGTGCTTTGATATCAGCCACACCATGGGCGAGAAAACGGTCGCCTCTTGCGTGGTGTTCAACCAAGACGGGCCGCTGAAAAAAGAGTATCGCCGTTACAACATTGAGGGGATCACTGGTGGCGATGATTATGCCGCGATGGCGCAGGTACTGACGCGCCGTTATAGCAAGCAAGTCGAGCCAGAAAAAATCCCCGATATCATTGTGATTGATGGGGGTAAAGGCCAGCTCAGCCGCGCTTGGGAGGTGCTCGAGCCGCTGATCGCCGACTGGCCGGTTAACCCGCTTATTTTAGGGGTGGCTAAAGGGACCAGCCGTAAGCCAGGGCTTGAAACCTTGATTAAGGTCTCGGGCGAGGAGTTTTCGCTGCCCGCCGACTCACCCGCATTGCACCTTATTCAGCATATTCGCGATGAGAGCCACGATCATGCCATTGCCGGACACCGCGCGGCACGGGGTAAAGCGCGCAAGCAAAGTGTGCTCACCCAAATTGATGGCGTGGGCCCCAAACGTCGCCAGGCCTTACTGAAATACTTGGGCGGTATTCAAGAGCTGAAAAACGCCAGTGTTGAAGAAATCGCCAAGGTGCCCGGGATCAGCGCCACATTGGCAGAGAAAATTCATTCCTCATTGCAAGGTTAGTGGCAATGGGGCACCATAACCCAGTTAACCCTAAAATAAAAAGCTGAGCATGCGTCTAAATATACCTACCATTTTGACCTTTTTGCGCATTGCGCTTATTCCGGTCTTTGTTATTGCCTACTATTTGCCTTATGCCTGGGCGCCATTTGCGGCAGCACTCATTTTTGTGATTGCTGGTGCCACCGATTGGTTAGATGGTTATTTAGCGCGTCGCTTAAAGCAATCGACCCGTTTTGGCGCGTTTTTAGATCCCGTCGCCGACAAAGTGATGGTGGCGATTGCCATGGTGCTGATTGTCGAGCACTACGCCTCTATTTGGATTACCATTCCCGCGGCAACCATGATTGCGCGTGAGGTGATTATTTCAGCTCTGCGCGAGTGGATGGCTGAAATCGGCAAACGTGCCAGCGTCGCGGTCTCTTGGGTGGGTAAATTTAAAACCGGCTCGCAAATGTTCGCCCTGACCATGCTGCTTTGGCATGGCGCGCCGTGGATTGAATGGTTAGGCTATGTCGCGCTCTATGCCGCAACCGGCTTAACCTATTGGTCGATGTATCAATATATGATGGCGGCCAAAGACGACTTGCTCGCCGACCCGGACGATGAATAAACCGAGCACTGAGCAAACGCATTCACGCCCGTGACGTATCAATAAAAACGCAGCCACGATTGGGCTGCGTTTTTTGTTTGCTGCTGGTGGCAGCGCGCGTGAGTCTGCCTGTTTGGCGTCGCGCTTAAGCGAACCGCTGGACTTCGCGCTTTAGGATTAGCGCGGCTAGCTTAGCGCGGCTAGCCTAGCGCTTGGGAATGGTCAGCACAAAGGCCGCGCCTTGCAGCGGAGAGTCGCTGGCGTGGATGTTGCCATCGTAACTGGCAATGATTTCATCGCACACTGCTAACCCAATGCCGGTGCCAGGGTTGAGCTGATCGGCACGTACGCCACGCTGGAATATGCTTTCCCGATATTGCGCTGGTACCCCGGGGCCATCGTCTTCAATCGCCAGTTGCCACACTTCGCCGTGATCGTCGAGCCGGATTTGCACGGTTTCAAGGCAAAACCGATAGGCGTTTTCCAGCAAGTTACCGAGTAACTCCATCAAATCACTGCGGTGCACCGGTAAAGAGGCGCTTTCATCAAACGCTCGCACCACTTTCACCGGTTTATCGCGATAGGCCTTATCTAACATGCCCGTCAGGCTATCAATCGGTGCGGTCAGTGGGCTGTCTTCGCGTTTCAGGCCACATTGCCCCACCAATGCGCGTTTGAGCTGATATTGCACCATGTCATCCATCTGGCTGACTTGCTCCAAAATCCGCTTATTCAGCTGCTCGCGCGACAGATGATTATCATCGAGCAGGGCATTGGTGGCGGATAAACGCGTTTTTAAGCTGTGCGCCAAATCATCCATGGCGTGGCGATAACGGGATTTTTGCTTTTCCCGCTGAGTGATCATCCGGTTAAGCGCTTGGGTGACATCTTGCAGCTCGTCAGGGTAATCGTTATCCAGTGTCTGCTGGCGTGATTCAGTAATCGCGATCAGCTCTTTGGCTAAGCGTCGCAGTGGCGAGAAGCTCCAATGGCACGCGGCAACCACCAGTGCCGACGCCGAGACAAACAGCAAGCTGATGTAAAACCACGTCTCTGCTTCTAAATCGGCTAACTGTTGTTTTTGTTTGTCGACGTTGCGCAGTACAAACAAGCGGTTCTCGCTTTCACCGGGTTGTTTTTCTGATGAAAGTCGCTGCGCCACCACGTTAAAGCCAGCAATGGAAAGATACTGCGGCTTTTTCGCTTCGTTAGGGATCAGCGTGCAGATATCGTCGATATTAAACGCTTGCACATCGCGCGAGGTCCACAGCGTGTGATTATCGGGCGTACATAGCACCGACATATAATCGCTGCTGGACGGGTCAAGCGATTGGATCCAAGCGGTCAGCTGGTCAGCGCGGATCAGCCCGTCTTTACTGAGCTGCGCCATCACCATCGGAATTTGTGAGGCCAGATCGCGCGAGTAAGCCGCCATTGAATTTTGCTGATACAGCTTATTAATCAAGGCCGCAAGCGCAATCGAGAAAAGCAGAATAATGCCAATCGAGGTGGCGAGCACTCGGGTGCGCAGTCGAGGGCGACATTGGCAAAGGGTAAATTGGCCTAGTTTCATGGTTTACTCAGCTTGGATCTCGAACAGGTAGCCTTGGCCACGCACAGTCGAGATGGGGTTGTCGTGTCCGGTTTGGATCAGCTTTTTACGCAGACGACTGATCATCACCTCAATGGTGTTAGGGTCGCCATCTTGGTCATGATACAGCACATCGAGCAAGCGTTGTTTAGAGATCACTTCGCGACTGTGACGAATCAGGTACTCAAACAAATCATACTCAAAGGCGGTCAGCTCTAGCGCTTGTCCGTTGACGGTGACTGATTTCGCCAACAGATCTAACTCGATATCGCCAGCGGTGATAGTGGGCTTCACAAAACCCGCACTGCGGCGCACCAATGCGTTTAATCGCGCCACCAGTTCCGGTTTTTGAAACGGCTTTACCAGGTAGTCATCGGCACCGGCATCTAAGCCCGTGACTTTATCTTGCCAATTGGCGCGCGCGGTGAGGACCAAAATCGGCAGGCGCAGCCCTTTGGCGCGAATATCACGAATTAGGCTAATGCCATCTTGATCGGGCAGACCAAGGTCAACAATGGCAATATCATTGGGGTATTGGTCAGCGTAATAAAGCCCTTCGCTGGCAGTGCTGGCACAGCGAACATGGTGGCCGAGTTCACTGAGTTCGGTGTTCAGGTGATGACTTAAAATCGAGTCATCTTCAATAATAAGAACCTGCATAAAAGCCCCTGTAAAACAAAAAAGCGCCCGAGGTGGACGCCTTTATTATAGGTTTAATAAACTGAATTTTGGCTGACTCAGCGACCGTCTCCGGCGTGACGTTACATCAAAATAATCATCAAGGTGCCGGCCAAGGTCAAAATAACGTTGGCAATCGCGTAAGTGCCCGCGTAGCCCAAGGCAGGAATGGTGCTGCGAGCATGCTCGTTGATCATATCCATCGCCGGCGCACAGGTTCTTGCCCCGATGATTGCGCCAAACAAGAGCGCGCGGTTCATCTTCAGCACATAGGCGCCAATCAAATAGGCGACAATCACTGGAATAACACTGATCACAATACTGGCCAGGATCACCGAAAAGCCCATGTCCGCGATGTAATCAAACAGGCGACTACCGGCACTCAGTCCAATGCCAGCCATAAAGGTCATCAGGCCAAGATCTTTCACCATATTTAGCGCCCCTTGGGGCACATAGCCGAAAGTGGGGTGGTTGGCACGTAAAAAGCCGAGGCTGATCCCCGCCAACAGCAAGCCAGCGGCATTACCCAGGCCAAAGGTCACTTGGCCGAAGGTGAGGGTGATCATCCCCAAGCCCAGCCCCAAAATAAAGAAGCAGCAAAACGCGAGCAAATCTGACATCTGGCTATGAATCGAAATAAAACCGATGCGGTCGGCCAAGCCTTTTACCCGGCTTTTCTCACCACTGATTTGCAGCACATCGCCTTTGTTGAGGATAATCCCTTGATCCATCGGCATCTCAACCTGAGCGCGCACCACACGGTTTAAAAAGCAGCCGTATTCCGACAGATTTAAATCCGACAGTTTTTTCTGCGCCACGCTGTCGTTTTTCACCACGATTTCTTCCTCAACAATGCGTAAGTCGAGCAGATCGCGGTCAAACACTTCTTTACCGTTACGGAAGCTCGGGTCTAGCCGCGCATGGCTGTCGGGGTAGCCCACCAAGGCAATCTCGTCGCCTTGCTGCAAAATGGCATCCCCATCAGGGTTAGCCAAAATGCCGTTACGGCGAATGCGCTCGATATAACAGCCGGTTTGGCGATAAATACCCAACTCACGCAGGTTGCGGCCATCAATCCAATCGATCAATTCAGGCCCGACCCGATAGGCGCGAATAATGGGTAAATAGACCTTACGCTGTGATTCACTGCCCAAGCCGCGCTCAATCGCAATCTGTTGAGCGGAGTGCTCAAGGTTATGGCGCTGCAACTTCGGCATCAATTTCGCCAGCACAATCAAGCTCACCAGGCCGGTGAGGTAGGCCATGGCATAGCCGACACTGAGGTTATCAATCATCATTCCCAGCTGTTCGCCTTCTGCACCGGTTAAGCCGGAGTTAAGCGCATCTTTCGCGCCCACCAATACCGGAGTGGCGGTAAGCGCGCCTGCCATCATGCCGGTGGCAATGCTGATATCCAGCCCCAAATGGTTTTGGAAGAACAGGGTTAAGCCAATGGCGCTGAGTAACACCGCCAAGGCAAGCAACAGGTATGATTTTCCGTCACGGAAAAAGACGCCAAAAAAGTTAGGCCCCGCCTCAATCCCTACGCAATAGATAAACAGCATAAAGCCGATGCTGAGGGTATCAGGCGAGAAGGTGAACCCCGCGTTACCGAAAATGATCGCGGTAAACAGTACACCGATGGATCCACCCAATTGCACATTACCAATCTTGACCTTTCCAACCGCAAGGCCCATGGCAAGTACCACAAAAAGGAGCAAAATATCGTTTTGGAGCAGGAGGTTATTGACGTCTATATTCACAGCACAAATGTCCGACAGAGCGTGCAGGGGGTTAATGTGGTGAAAATTATACCAACCTTAATCACACTTTGTTGTACAAATTTAGTGAAATAAAGATTAATTTTGCGTAAAAAAACACCAGTTGCACGTTTTTTGGAAGCATCCACAAAAAATGGCACCCCCGACTGGCTTTTTAGACGCACCAACACGCCCGCAAGATCTCGGCCAAATCCTCGAAGCAATCTCACAGAATTAGCGCTAGCTAACATTTTGGACATTAGGGAATGAAAACGTTATCACGCCTCTGTTAGGCTAATCCTTGCTACAAAAAGGGAAATGGCCTATCGGATGCCCAAAACCGGCGGGCGGTAGCGTGGGAAGTATTTCATTAGTAGGTAATTAGATTAGAAAAGGGCGCATAGCCGTTTTGAAAAATCAAGCGTTCGCGCCAGTTATAGTATTAAATCCAAGTAAAGGGGATGAAACGATGAGTGAAGTGATTGAACACTCGGATGACAGTGCCCAATCCGTTCGGGTTGGAGATGGACAAAACTCTCCCACTATACCAATAAAGGTTTACCAGGATATTTATCATCAAATTACAGGGAGGACTGAAAAAATAAAAAAGACATCTGATGAAAACCTTCTTATTGGGATGCAAGAAATAGAACAGCTACACCATAAGATTATCCAGCTGTGTGATGTCCATAAAATCGTTGCAAGAAACGAAACAGTCTCGATTTTCCATGATCAGGACCGCAGCGAGCAATTCACCTCTTTTGAGCGATTTCTGGCTTACAACTCAAACTCCGCAAGTCCAACGATAAATTTAGTGTTGAAATATAATTTTGCAATCGTAGTTGCGGGGAGAAAGAACCCTCAGGAATATGTTGTCACTATTAAGTTAGCATCCAGAGTAGCCCTAATTAAAAAGTTAAAGGAGGATGCCCCTCCCTTTGTTCCAAGCCATTTTTTCTCTGCAATGGCAGGCGATGTCGCTGAGGTTAAGGTTGAGTACGCTGATTACGTCGTAGCACGAGGCTTTGTTGAGGCTTTTGAAGAATGGGTTAAAGGTTGTGAGACTGATGTAGAGCCAAAACCAATAAAGGTCTTAAAAAGGTATTCATTTTTATTTCCCAAAGCTTTCGGTCCGTTGGTTGCGGCATCTACTCTTTTTTACACACTAGGTTACATTGAAGAAAGTCAGATATCTGCTCTTGATGCAGTATATGTCACTAAACTTTTTAGCATTGTTTTGGTGGGTTTATATATATTAGTGACGTTCGCCGTTTTTGCTGGGAAACTAATCGAAAGCTCGATCGATAGATATATGCCTACTTCCTATTTAAACCTTAATCGTGGCGACTCAAAATTAATAAATGGATTTAAGGGAGGGAAAAAGATTAGGTGGGCAGAGTTTGTGTCAGGTTCAATACTTACAATAATTCTCGGAATAGCCTCGAGCAAACTTGCGACCTTAATCAATTTTTAAAAATAAGCTACTGCGGCGTTTACTATATTGGTTGTTTAGTTTGCGGGCGCACATTCTGCAAGTTTTATAATTTCGGATTGCCAGCTTCAGGGCACGTCTATAAATAGGATACAAAATGAATGATTTGAGTGATGGCGAGTTGTTTTTGCAAGTAGAGGAACACTTGAAGTGTAGTGAGCAAAATTGGCTACTGGGTGCAGGAATAAGTTTTGATGCTAATTTACCGCTTATGTACCCTTTAACGAATAAAGTTAAAACGGACATGGAAGCTAGTCATAAGAAGTTATATGAGGATATTATCACTCCACTATTTGAAGAGTTGCCAGAGAAATGTCATATAGAGCATGTTCTTAGCCATCTTGGCGACTACGCTGCGTTAGCTGAAAGGAACAAAGAAAAGAAAATAGTAATTCGAGGGACGGAAGTTGAGCTAGCTACTCTAGAAGAGGTACATAACTCAATTCTCGAATCTATCTCAAATGTGATCCGCTGTGGATACGTTGAAGATAAGGATGGAAATAAAGTTAATGAAGGGAAGCTGGATGCGCCAATCGTCGATATTGAATCCCATTTAGAGTTTATCGATACTCTGTTTAATCATGCGTCAGCTGGTGTTCATGAGCGAAGAAAAACAGTCAATATTTTCACAACCAATTATGACACTCTTTTGGAAGATGCATTAGCACTAAATAAAGTGCCGTACTGGGACGGTTTTGCAGGAGGAGCTGTAGCTCACCGTACTCAGAGATATGGCGAACCAGCACCAACAAACGGGCAACGAGCAAACTTAATCAAGATGCATGGGTCGATAGATTGGTTTCTTTGTGATAAAGGCTATGTCTGGCGAGTTAGGAACAATGACCGCTATCCCAAGGTAGATCGTCGCGTTCTAATTTACCCTCAAGCAACAAAATACATTGCTACTCAGCAAGATCCTTTTTCTTCTCAGTTTGATTTGTTCAGAAAATCTCTAAATTCTCGTCAAAGTAATACGTTAGCGGTTTGTGGTTACAGTTTTGGCGATGATCACATTAATAATGAAATTGAGTTCGCTTTATCTAAAGAAGAAAACAAAACAGTACTATTAGCATTTCTGGAGTGTAGGGATGAAATACCAGTATGTTTAGAAAAGTGGCGTAATTCAAGTTTTGGTTCAAGAGTGCTTATTGCTTCATTGCATGGTTTATATGTTGGAAGTCAAGGCCCATTTAAAAGAAAAGACGATGATGATTATTGGTGGACATTCAAAGGTGTAACATCAGTACTAAGGAATGGATGCGAGGTTTAGTTATGTTTACACCAGAAGATGAGTTAAAGATTGGACAGGTTGTTGAAGTATCTGGAACTAACATTAAGGTAGAGATATCCGATAAAATATCTGAGCTGTCTAGGACATTCAATGGTCGCGTTTACCCTATCGGTCAAATAGGTAGCATGGTTAAAATTCACTATGGTCGCAAAATGATTTTTGGCTTGGTGACAATGCTCAGAATGCGATCAGAAGAGTTAATTGAAGCAGGTATGCCCGTAACTGCTGATTCTGATCAGCGTGTAATGGAAGTCCAACTTCTAGCTGAAGGCAGCTGGAATAATACAAAATCATCTTTGGCTTTCAAACGTGGCATTAAAACTTACCCTTTACCTCAGCAAGGCGTATTCCTTCTAACCAACGAGGAAATTTCTTTTGTCTACCGATCCGCTGAAGGTACAAGAGATGATGAAGTAGATCCATTAGTTCCTTTTGCGTTTTACAGTGCTTCTGAATCTACAGCTTGTCGGGCTAACATTAATAAAATGTTTGGTATGCATTGTGCTGTTCTCGGTTCTACAGGATCAGGTAAGTCAGGTGCCGTTGCTACGATCATTCATAGTGTACTATCGCATAAAAATAATGAGAAAGAACTGTCTCCTCAGATAGTGGTTGTTGACCCTCATGGAGAGTATGGTTCGGCTTTTAAGGATAGAGCGGTACAGTACCGAGCATACGATGTCGCAGCAGGTAACGACGGCCAAGAAGAGATAAAGCTACCGTATTGGTTAATGTCTAGCGACGAGTTTACTAATCTGATTATTGGAAAGACAGAAAGAAGTGCTACTAGCCAGAATAATGCAGTTCAGAAAGCGCTAGCTCATGCAAGAATGGTTGCTGCTAAAATTGTAAAGCCTTGCCCTAGTGATTTCGGGACAAATGAACTAGATGATTTAGAAAATTTTGATGATCATAATCCTTGTGATGGTAAAGATACATCGGACATTCTGGAATTCGACCGTGATAAACCTAGACCATTCTGTCTGGAAGAATTTGAAAATCATATAAAGTATATACAGGGCGGCAGAAGAACCAGTGCTGGCCATGTAAGCCTATCAAATACTGATCTGGCAAAATCACCTGTTCCCTCCATTCTGGATAAGCTCAAGGTTCTTCGAAGAGATACTCGGCTTTCATTTATGATGAAGTGTTGGGTTGATAACGATGCAGAAATAAAGCTACATCAAGTATTGAATCAATTCATTGGTGCACCTAGTCAGGCAGGAAAAGATATTAGGATTATTGATATTTCAGGTTTGCCAAATGAAGTTGCAGGCCCGCTTTCCGCGCTAATTGCTAGGTTACTTTTTCAGTATAAAGTATTCCAGACTCAAGAAGAGAAAGAGAAAGATCCTATTCTACTGGTTTGCGAAGAAGCACATAGATATGTTCCCGATCATGGGGAGGCCCAGTACGCAGCTGCTCAGGGAGCAATAAGACGCATAGCAAGAGAGGGCCGAAAATACGGAATTGGCTTGATGCTGGTAAGTCAGCGGCCAGCCGATGTAGACAGTACAGTTATTTCTCAGTGTGGTACGTGGGTTGTATTAAGACTTACAAATTCAGCCGATCAACAGCATGTCGCACGATTTTTACCAGATGGATTATCTGGAATGGTAGGTGCGTTACCGATTTTATCTCAGCAAGAAGCAATTTTTGTTGGTGAAGGAGCTGCGCTTCCTTCTAGGATAAGAGTAAGGGATCTAAAAGAAGAGCAATTACCGAAATCAAATACGATACCATTTGCTCAAGGCTGGGCTAGTGATCGTCTAGATATTAAAGAACTGGAGGAGATATCTAAAAGGATGTGTAGTTAAACACCTATTGCTCGTTCCCACGCTCCTGCGTGGGAATGCATATCTAGCTCTTGCTATTATTCAAACACAAACAGCAACATAACCAGTGTTATATTATTCTGCCTAGGGCGTTGAACTGGCTTGTTCGCTACAGATATTGACGCTGTCCGCTAGTGTAAGAACAGAGGTCAAGTGCAGTTCGGTGATCTTGTGGCCAACTCTGCCTATGATTAAAAATCCATATACATTCCCACGCAGGAGCGTGGGAACGAGTTAACTTAACGAAAAGTAAAACCGTATTATACTTGCATCATATTATTAATGCTTCCTGTAATGATTTTTTTAGTAGGTGGTGACTTTAAATTGGTGTGTGGTTTTTTATAGGGATATATTTTCCTAATTTTCAGTATTGACAAGGATTGATTATGTCGAAATTAGTTATAGAAACAAGCGATGATATTAAACGAGCCAAAGAACTGTTGGGAAAAAGCATCCCAATGTATCGAGAGGCATATAGTGATAGAACGGCTTGGTTAATGGCATGTTTCGCTGAGCTTGCTTATTTTAAATTCAATCCGCCTGTTATTACAGAAGATGTCGGTAAAAGAATTGAGAGTATGCTTTTGGCGGGGAAAGAAAATAGCCATATGCTAAAAGCATCAATTCTATTAGCTGTACAGAAGTTTAGTTATGATCACGTAGAAGAAAAGCGGCTTCTTGAAAAGCAACTTCAGACACTTGATGCTGAACTTGTCGCTACGTTCAATGCAAATGGCAGCCAGGCAATATTGATTAAAACTAATGATTTTATCGTCTTATCATTTCGTGGCACTGAGCCACTCGAGTTAAAAGATATAAAATCAGATGCTCATGCCACTCTAACTAAATGTGTGACTGAGGGGAGAGTTCACTCTGGATTTCATGATGCGTATAACTCAATCGAAGTAGAAGTCAGTCAGGCACTCGAACAGTATAGAGAACTACCACTATTTATTACAGGGCACTCTCTTGGCGGAGCACTGGCAACAATAGCTGCGAAGAGGATAACTCACAGCGGCGGTAATGCAGCATGTTATACATTTGGCGCCCCCAGAGTGTCAGACGATCATTGGCTTATGACAATGAAAACACCAATTTACCGAGTAGTGAATGCGTCTGATGGCGTAACTATGGTACCACCACCCAATATGTTTATAGAGCCTCTTTCTTGGATTTTAAGTTTTACACCTGCAGTGGGGGGTAAATTAAAATCTTTTCTTCGAGATAAGTTCGGAGGTTATATTCACGGTGGTGATATGCGTTTTCTAACAAATGTCAAAACTGGTGAATACGATAAGGCTAGATTACTTACTCATGTTAATATTTGGTACCGGCTTAAAGGATGGATGAGGAAGAAGTTCACCTGGAAAAAATTTGGAACAGACCATAGCATGTCAGTCTACCGTTCGAAGCTGGCATTTATCGCTTTGCGCAGGAATTGAAACAGTAACAGCTTTGATTTCTCGTTCCCACGCTCCCGCATGGGAATGCATATCTAGCTCTTGCTATCATTCAAACACAAACAGCAACATGACCAGTGTTATATTATTCTGTCTAGGGCGTTGAATTGGCTTGCTCGCTACAGGTATTGACGCTGTCCGCTAGTGTTAGAACAACGATCAAGTGCAGTTCGGTGATCTCGTAGCGAACCCTGCTTATGATTCAAATCCATATACATTCCCACGCAGGAGCGTGGGAACGAGTTACGGAAAAAATATATAGAAGGTCTCTTGCTGCGGTCTCACCGCTGCCTGCCAATCATGTGACAGGGCCACTAGACATTATTTCTAGTTCCCACGCTCCAGCGTGGGAACGAATTATGGAGAATGACTTTTCCGTGGTCATTCACCGCGTGAAGAGAAAAGTGGTACTTGGA